>JBGPUH010000003.1:0-28687 GCA_041491025.1 Methylomirabilis sp. (SeqCode) | reverse complement strand
TCATTTCGGAGCCGTCATTCCCGCGAAGCTTGTCCCCGCATGTTTTAAGCGGGGAGCGGGAATCTAGCTCAGAAAGACTGGATTCCGGGTCAAGCCCGGAATGACAATCAAAAGAAAGGGACTTCTGACGCACTACACTAGACTGGGCACACATGACCAATGGATAGGAAGTGAGGCCCTCGAACGGTTTGGTGTAGTGAGATCTGAGGGCGACCATCAGACGTAACATCCAAGAGGAGGTTCAAATGAAGCGAACTATGGGGATCCTGGTGGTTCTGGTGCTGCTGTATTCCAGCGGAGCCGGAGCTGCCGAAGACCCGATTGCAAGTGCGATGAGTGCCGCCCCCGCCTCGATTTCGGCGCAGGCGACCATCATCGACTGGAACTTCAAGGTGCTCCGGAAGGGCACGAATGGCTGGACCTGTCTGCCCGACAACCCGGATACACCGGGCACCGATCCGTGGTGTGTCAACGAACCGTGGCTCGACTTCCTGAAGGCGTATGTCAAGAAGGAGCCGCCCACATACAAGCAAATCGGGTTCGCCTACATGATGATGGGCGATACCCCGGTGAGCAACACCGATCCCTATGCCACCACGCCCACGACGCCCGACGACTGGGTGGACCACGTCGGAGCGCACGTGATGGTCCTGATCCCGGACAAGGCGCTGCTCAAGGGGATTTCCAAGGATCACCGGAACGGCGGGCCGTGGATCATGTGGCCCGACACCCCCTACGCCCACATCATGATCCCGATCGAGAGTCGAGGGCACTGACGAGGTTCCTTCGCCGTGCGTTCAGGAGGCCGCTTAGCGCCATCTCGATTGCGGCGCCGCCCGCAGTCCGGCAGCCGCATTGACCCTCACACCCGGTCCGTTGCAGCCCTCATCGGATTAAGCCTACCAGCCTACTTGATAGTTAGACGTGAGAACCACACCACCTGATGACGGAACCTGGGTTGAAGGGAGGAATAGACGTGTTAGAGAAGGAACCGGTGCTGTATCACGGAGAAAAGGGAATTGCCCGGATTATCTTGAATAGACCGGAAGCCCTCAATGCCATGAACAAGGACGTGCTTCAACAACTGGCGTCCCTCCTTGACAAGGCAAGGGCAGATGATGCGGTGAAAGCCGTGATCATTACCGGAACTGGGGAGAAGGCGTTTTCGGCTGGAGCTGACATTAAGTTTCTCAATCAGGCCTCACCCCTCGAGGTGCGGGAATTCGCTCACATGGCTGTTTCAGTCAATAACAAGATTGAAACGCTGGGGAAAGTCGTCGTTGCTGCCATGAACGGGTATGCCCTTGGGGGTGGCTTGGAGTTAGCGGAGGCGTGTATGCTCCGTGTGGCTGTTCGGCATGCCAAGTTAGGACATCCTGAGGTTCGTATCGGGGCGATTGCTGGTTTTGGAGGTACAACGAGACTTCCCAGATTGATCGGAAAAGGACGCGCGACAGAACTGCTTCTTACGGGGAGACTCGTCACAGCAGAAGAGGCTCTACAGATAGGGCTCGTTACCAGGGTCGTGAAGCCTGAGGACTTGCTCTCTGAGGCGGAAAGCCTTGTCCGTGAAATCCTTTCACAGTCGGCCATCGCCGTACGAATGACCTGGGAAGCCATTCATCGTGGCCTGAATCTGACCTTGGAAGAATCGACACTTCTTGGCGCAGATTACTTTGGTTTGGTGGCCTCTACGGAAGATTTCCGGGCGGGAACCAAGTCCTTTCTGGAGAAGACCAGTCCATCCTTTAGAGGAAAATAATTTCGGAATCGACTCCGCATGGGAAGGGATGCCACAGGTCGTCTTTGCGCGTGATGAGGGCGAGCGTTCAACAAGCGCATGCAGCCGGTCGAGTACCTCCCCCCATAAAGTGGACACCCAAACCTAACGATGGAGGGGGTGTCCGATGCGAGGAGTCAAGCGCTCGCAGGAGTCCGGCGGACGCATTGACCGTGGTGCCCGGTCCGTCGCAGCCCTCATCGGACTATGCTGACCAGTATTTGTCAGCCACGGCGGGGTCCGGAGAACCTTGACAAGTCCTCGAAAACCCTAGAGAATCCCCGCAGTTGTGGGAAGAGCGAGAGCCTTGATATGCTGACCAGCATAAGCTGGGCTGAAGAAAGATAACCACGAATGCCGAAGGAAGCCAAAGCAAGGATTCTGATCAACGACCTTCTCCGAAGGTCTCGCTGGCGCTTCTTTGACGACGAGACCGGCCTGGCCAACATCGCACTTGAAGCACACGTCAAACTCAATAAGAAGACCCTCGACGACCTCGGCGACGACTTCGAGAAGACGGCAAACGGCTACGTTGATTACCTCCTGCTGGATGAACGCGGCTTCCCGATCGCCGTTCTTGAAGCCAAGTCGGAGAAGTTTGACCCTCTTGTCGGCAAGGAACAGGCCAGGAAATACGCCCATTCGCAGAATGTTCGGTTTGTCATCCTGTCCAACGGCAATCTGCATTACTTTTGGGACCTTGAGCAGGGCAACCCAGTCCTGATAACCGAGTTCCCGACGCCGGATTCTCTTGGGCACTTTCACGCGTTCAAGCCCAACCCCGACGCTCTGGTCGGCGAAAAGATCGAGACTGATTACGTTGCGGTGACTCAGAATCCGAACTACCGGAACGATCCCCGTTGGAACGATGCCAGCCAACGTGACGGCTTCATCAAAGATGCGGAACTGAAATTTCTTCGTCCGTACCAACTGCGCGCGGTGGCGGCGCTTCAGGATGCCGTGCGCAAAGGCCAGACTCGCTTTCTGTTTGAAATGGCCACCGGCACGGGCAAGACATTGACCGCCGCCGCCGTCATCAAGCTCTTCATGCGAACCGGCAACGCCAAGCGGATTCTTTTCCTTGTTGACCGCCTTGAACTCGAAACCCAGGCATGGAAGGTCTTTGTCCGCCTTTTGAAGAACGACTTCACCACGGCCATCTACAAGGAAAACCGCGATGACTGGCGCAAGGCCGAGATCGTGGTTTCCACGGTCCAAAGCCTCCAGTTCAACAACAAATACCGGCGGCTCTTTTCGCCGACCGATTTTGACCTCCTGATTTCGGACGAGGCGCACCGCTCACTCGGCGGCAACAGCCGCGCGGTGTTCGAGTATTTCATCGGCTACAAGCTCGGCCTGACCGCGACGCCGAAGGACTACCTCAAGCGAATTGACCCGGCCAAGATCAACGAGCGCGACCCGCGCGAGTGGGAACGCCGCCAGTTGCTGGACACCTACAAGACATTCGGCTGCGAAAGCGGCGCGCCGACCTTTCGCTACAGCCTTATTGACGGCGTGCGCGAGGAGTATCTCCTCAATCCGGTTGTCGTGGACGCGCGGACGGAAATCACCACGGAATTGCTGGCCGAAAAAGGCTATTCTGTCATGCAGGAGAACGAAGACGGGGAATTGGTCGAGCAGACCTTTTTCGGCAAGGATTTTGAGAAGAAGTTTTTCTCGGACGAGACCAACCGTGTCTTCTGCGAGACCTTCCTGAAGAGCGCCCTCCGTGATCCGTTGAGCGGGGAGATCGGGAAGGCCATTGTATTCTGTGTTCGGCAGGACCACGCGACGCGAATCACCCAAACGCTGAACGAAATGGCGCACGCCCTCTTTCCCGGCAAGTACAACTCCGACTTCGCCGTGCAAGTGACTTCCAACGTGGACGACGCCCAGCAAATGGCCGTGAGCTTCGCCAACAACAATCTCAACGGCCACACTCGGTTTCTGGAAGGCTACATCAGTTCAAAGACTCGGGTCTGTGTCACGGTCGGTATGATGACGACCGGTTATGACTGCGAAGATCTCCTGAATGTCGTCTTGCTCCGTCCGATCTTCTCACCTACAGATTTCATCCAGATCAAGGGCCGCGGAACTCGCAAGTTCACCTTCCGTTACATCGAGAAGGACGGCGGCCAAACTCAGGAACACGCGAAGCCGAAGGAGAAGTTCAAGCTCTTCGACTTCTTCGCTGTCTGCGAGTACTTCGAGGAACAGTTCAACTACGACGAGGTTATCGAACTGCCGCCATTGCGGCCCCCCGGACCGCCTCCACCCCCGCCGCCTCCGCCGGGACCGGACGGTTACACGAATGTCGACCCCGATCCCCTCGTCAAATACATGGAGTCGCCGGTTCCGGTGCACGGCATGAAGATTGACCGCAAGTTTTTCGAGAAGTTCGAGGACAAGGTCAAGGCCACGCCGGAGGTCCGGGAGCGCTACGAGCGCGGCGACATCAAGGGGGCGGAAGAGATTGTCGTTGCGGCCTTGTTCAACAAGCCGGAGGACTTCTTCAACCTCGACAAACTCCGGAAGGCCGTACAGATCGACCGCAGGCTTACGCTCCGCGAAATCCTGGCAAAAGCCTTTGGCGAGATAGACCGTTTCAAGTCCAAAGACGAGTTTCTCGAAGAAGAGCTGTCGAAGTTCGTTTCCATCTACAAGCCGGATGCTGCCCACATGCCGGTTATCCGTCAGTTCTTCAAGGCGTATGTGACCGACGGCGGCATTCGGGCGATTGTGGATTCCCGCGAGTTCGGGCGGCTGGCGGACAATCCCAAGGTTTCGCTCGCGGATGTCCGCGCCCTCGACCAGTGGAGGGAAGTTATCCCAGAATACGTGAAGGACTACGTTTCGCTGAATGCTTTTGCGGCGTAGGAAAAAACGATGCTTGACGCACAGACCAAATCAAACATTGACTCCGCGCGCGACATTCTCGTCGGCAAGGTGCCCGACCCGAAATCGCAGGTCGAGCAAATCACCATCGCCCTGATCTACAAATTCATGGACGACATGGACCGCCAGTCCGAAGAACTCGGTGGCAAGGCGACCTTCTTTACCGGCGAGTTCAAGAAATACCGCTGGGCCAATCTGCTCGATAAGCGGCTCGGCGGCCACGAACGCCTGCTTCTCTATGCCGAAGGCCTCGAGAAGGTGAACGAAAGCAAGAACATTCCCCAGCTCTTCCGAGACATCTTCAAGGGCGTGTTTCTGCCGTACCGCGATCCTGAAACCCTCAACCTCTTCCTGAAAGAAATTGCAGGTTTCTCCTACGACCACAGCGAACGACTTGGCGACGCCTTTGAATACCTGCTGTCCGTTCTCGGCACACAGGGCGACGCCGGGCAATTCCGCACCCCGCGCCACATCATTGACTTCATTGTCGCCGTGGTGGACCCGAAAAAGAACGAGACCGTCCTTGACCCCGCCTGCGGCACGGCCGGTTTTCTCATTTCGGCATTCAAGCACATTGTACGGAACAACGAGAATCTTACCCCGGACGAGCGGGCGCGGCTCATGACTAATTTCCGCGGCTACGACATCGCGCCGGACATGGTGCGGCTTTCGCGCGCCAATATGTATCTGCACGGTTTCCCGAATCCGGTCATTCACGAGTATGACACGCTGACCAGCGAAGAGCGTTGGGACGAGCGGTGCGACGTGATGCTCGCCAATCCGCCGTTCATGACCCCGAAAGGCGGCATCCGACCGCACAACCGGTTTTCGATAAAGGCTAAGCGCAGTGAAGTGCTCTTCGTGGACTACATCGCCGAGCATCTCAACCCGAGCGGTCGGGCCGGTGTAATTGTGCCGGAGGGCATCATCTTCCAGAGCCAGAACGCCTACAGGGCCCTGCGGAAGATGCTCGTCGAGAATTATCTGTGGGCCGTGGTCAGCCTCCCAGCCGGTGTGTTCAATCCGTACAGCGGCGTCAAGACCAGCATCCTGTTTCTCGATCGCAACCTGACCCGGCGGACGGATGATGTGGTGTTCGTGAAGGTGGAGAACGACGGGTTCGATTTAGGCGCGCAGAGACGGCCGATCGAGAAGAACGATCTACCAGACGCGCTGAAGATATTGAATGACCACAAAAAGGCACAAAAGTCCCAAGAGGGGAAAATAGCGTTGACCGTCAGCCGTAAGTACCTCCTCGAATCCGGCGACGTGAACCTCTCCGGCGACCGCTACCGCAAAACTATCGCCGTCCAAAGCAAGTGGCCAATGGTAAAGCTGGCGGAGGTGTGCGTCACTTCTGGGGAATACGGATCAAACTCCAAGAAAGTTGCCTACGATGGTCATGTACGATATGTCCGCATCACCGACCTTGACGATGATGGCAATCTGAAATCAGACGAAGTGGTTTCTCCTGAAGTCATGGATAAGACAGTATGGCTCCGCGAAGGCGACATGTTGATTGCCCGCTCGGGGAGTGTCGGAAGAACTTATATTCACCGACTTTCTGAAGGCAACTACCAGTTCGCCGGCTACCTATTGCGTTACCGGGTCGATGCAGCAAAGGCATTGCCTTTGTTCGTTTATCAAATAACCAAGTCTGAGATGTGGGATGCGTGGGTAATCAGACAATCGAAGACGGGGACGCTGACGAATATCAACGCTCAGCAATACAACACTTTTGAGTTCCCCCTCCCACCCTTGGCGATTCAGCGGCAGATGGTGGCGGAGTTGGAGGGCTACCGGAAGATCATCGAAGGCGCCCGCCAAGTCCTCGCCAACTACAAACCCACCATCAAGATTGATCCCAAGTGGCCGGAAGCCACGATTCGCGATCTGTGCACACAGATTCAATACGGCCTGAGTACCGCCCTGAACACGAAGTGGCGCGGATACAAGACGTTCCGGATGAATGAAATCATCGACGGCGTCTTGGTTGACAATGGGCAGATGAAGTGCGCCGACGTTCCGCCAAAGGAGTTCAAGAAGTACAGGCTGAGGAAGGGCGACGTCCTCTTCAACCGGACAAATAGCTACGAGCACGTGGGCAGGACGGGGGTATTTCTGCTCGATGGCGAATACGCTTTCGCATCCTACCTCGTTCGTCTTTCACTTGATGAACGGAAAGCAGATCCACGTTTCGTTAATGCGGTCATGAATACGCCCGAGTTCCAGAAAGGCATCAAAGGATTCGCGAGCCGGGCTATTGGCCAGGCCAACATCAATGCATCCAACTTGGGTTCGTATGCGATCCCGGTCCCGCCTCTCGCCACCCAGCGCGAGATCGTGGCCGAGTTGGAGGCGGAGCGGAAACTGGTGGAGGGGAATCGGGAGTTGATCGCGCGGTTCGAGAAGAAGATGCAGGCCAAGCTGGCGGAGATTTGGGGCGAGGAAACAATAGACTCCATTAGGGCTGATCCTAAGACAGGAAACAAACATGGCTGATTCACCCGTATTGAACCTGCACAACAGCTTGCGACAGGCTAAAGAGCGATGGGCGGTGTTTCTCGGTGCCGGGGCAAGTTACGACTACGGCATTCCGACGATGGGCGAAATCGCTGAAATCCTTCGCGGTCAGATTCGGGACAACAAACCAGATCATGGAATCACCAGGTCGACACTAGATCTATTGAAGGCGCTGTGCCCCGAGGACAAGAAGACACCTGCGGTTTGGAACATTGAGGACTTGCTGACGAGACTATCTCAACTCCTCGACGCAGCGGCGGCTGGACATGCCGCATTCGCCCCGGTGACAACTGCTGTTGGCAAATCCGAGATTCCTGCGACGGCGATCAGGCAGGCTTCGGAAGAACTTATCGGATTCATGGCGGAGATGTGCGACCTGTCGAGCCATAAGCACTCAAAACATGGCACTGGCAAAGTGGACCATTTGGCCGACTTCTTCGTAGCCCTGGCTTTGTTCGGGAAACCCGCAAACAAACTCGTTCGAGTGTTCTCGACGAATATTGATCTGTGCGTTGAAGCTGCGTTCGTTCGTTTATCACAACGACCTCGCGCCGACCGTCGAGCGGACCTCGTGTTGGTTGACGGATTTGAAAGTGCGATTCTGCCGACGTTCAACATGGGATGCTACAGACGGGAAGCCGCTTCGTTTGGTGACCGATGCGCCGTCTATTACTGGAAACTGCACGGTTCCATTAACTGGACCTATTCTCAGGCCATTGGCGCTGATGGTGCAGCAAAAGGCGAAGTGGACTATTCCGATCAGTCCATCATCGTACGCCGAGTTGACGGAGGCTTGTTGGATAAGCTGGCGAATTGTGGCGCGCTGTCCGCCAAGCAGCCGAACGCGAACGAACGAATTGTGATTTTCCCCACACCGGCGAAATACTCTCAGACATATACCGTGCCATACATGGATCTCTTTGAGGCATTCCGGCGCACACTGGAGGAAATCGAACTGCTGATTTGCATTGGGACGAGCTTCCCGGATCAGCACATCCGCTCAGCAATCCGGTCATTTGTCGAACGCGACAACACGCTTCTATTTGTCGTTGACCCGCAGGTGAAGAGCGACAATCTCAAGTCCCTCTTCGGGGTCTCCCGCTCGGTTCAGCCTGTCATTAGCATGGGATTCATGCAGTTCGTTCAAGAGTTCAAGGCACTGGATGCCATGCCCGGCACAACGAAGACCACGGAGGGCGCACAATGAGCAAGAATGTCGGGCACGTGCTCGCGGTCTCCGGAGCGCAGTTGACAGTTGAGGTTGACCCGCAGTTGAGCGACTTACATGTTCGCCACGAAGGCGCAACCTACACAGTCGGGCAGCCGGGAACCTATCTGATCGTTGACGCAGGCCACGATAAGCACCTTGTCCTCGTCACAACCGTCAGAAAAAGTAAGTGGGCACCCGTCGAGTCCACTGTTGGCGCAGGACAAAGCAGCCCACTACTGCCAGCAGGGCATTTCCCGTTTCTCCCGATGCCCACGACTCAGATTGACAAGACACTCATTGACGGTGTGTTTGTCGGCACGATTGTTGGCGGCGCCTTTGAGGTCGGCGTGTCCCGGTTGCCGGTAGTCGGTGATGTTGTCACGCTGGCTCTGGAAGATCACCTTCGCATTGCGCTTTCCCCACCTGCGGACCGGAAGGTTGTTTCCATCGGCAACTATGTTGATTCAGACCTGCCGGTTTATCTCGACGTCGATCATCTCCTGGGCAAGCACACGGCTATTGTCGGCACAACAGGTTGCGGCAAGTCCTACACAGTTGCTCGCCTGATTCAGCAACTCGTGACTGATTATCCCGGCGGCAACGTTGTTGTTTTTGATCTGCATGGCGAATACCGGAACTGCTTTCCCAATGCCCGTCACTTTCGCGCCGATCTGCTCTCCTTACCAGCATGGCTTCACGGTTTTGACGACCTCTTTGCTCTGTGCGCCGATCTAAGCAATCAATTCAACATCCATAACCAGCGGTGGGCCTTCAGGGATGGGATGCTGAAACTGAAGCAGGATTACTGCCGAACAGTGCTCAAGGATTCCGCTCTCGCCGACAAGATTGATCTGGATGCTCCAATCCCCTTCAAGTTTGACCGCTTGCAGAACTACCTCCATAACCTGAACATGGCCACGTATGATTCCAGCACCGATGCCTTGACCCTAGAAACTGGCGAAACCGAGGAATGGTTCGCAAAACGCATGCGCTTCCAACCCAAGAAGGCCAGGGTTACGTCAGGAGGTCCACTACACGGAGAACTTGACCGGTTGACCTTGCGCGTTGACGCACGTGTAGGCGATCCACGTTTTGCCTTCATGTTCCAATACGAACTCAAAGGCAAAGACGAACTGCCCGACGTTGTGCGTGAAATGACGGGCTTCATGGCGGCCAAGTCTCAACCGGTGACGGTGTTTGACCTCAGTTACCTGCCGTCAGAAACAGTTGGCACTGTAGTGGCGACCATTTCACGTATGCTCTTTCAGGTCCATTTCCTCGCTGAACGGGGTGCAACGACCCCGACACTGGCTGTATATGAGGAGGCGCACAACTATATTTCGCGGAGTGGTCGAGGCGCCTACGGGGAGGCACGGGACAGCGTGGAGCGCATCGCAAAGGAAGGCCGGAAATTCGGAATCGGTACGCTGGTTGTCAGTCAGCGTCCCAGTGAATTGAGCGAAACGCTTTTGAGCCAATGCAATACCTTCCTCTGCATGCGGCTTGCCAACACTGCTGACAAGAACCACGTCCTCGCATTGCTGCCGGATTCAATGCAGATGTTGACCAGTGTTCTGCCGTCTCTACCCCGTGGCCAAGTCATCGCCATCGGCCAAGCATCGAAGATGCCGGTTCGACTTCAGGTTTCACCGATTGCAGAAAACGACCGAGTTCCGAATAGCGGTGATCCTGAATTCGGGAATCATTGGAGCAAGAAGATTGGACAACGGAAGGAACCCGACATCACCAAGATCTGCGATTATTGGATTCGATCAGAGAAGCCAAAGCCGGATACAGAATCTCCAGCCGGCAATAGCAAGAAATGAAAACCATCAAGGACATGCCGGAACACAGCCGCCCCCGCGAGAAACTGCGGGAGAAAGGCGCTTCCGCTCTTTCTGACGAGGAGCTTGTCGCGGCAATTCTTGGCATGGGAACGGCGGGCGTCGACGTGCGCACGATTGCCCGGCAGGTGGTCAGTCTCATCCGCGAGCAGAAGGCCGGATTGACGCTCGATCACTTGCAGGCCGTTCCCGGCATGGGACTCGCCAAAGCCGTTCAAATCCTTTCGGCATTTGAACTCGCCCGACGGCATTTGCTTAAGGACACGGTAAAGATTTCCGTCGCCCAGGATGTTCTACCGTTGCTGGCCGACATTGCCGGAAAACAGCAGGAGTATTTCGTCTGTATTTCACTCAACGGCGCACATGAGGTTATTGAGAAACGCATCGTCACCATCGGCCTTCTCGACAAAAGCCCGGTCCATCCACGAGAGGTGTTCGCGGATGTCATTGCCGACCGCGCAGCAGCCGTAATCTTCGCTCACAACCACCCATCCGGCGAACTTCAACCGAGCGACGCCGATCTTCGCATGCACGAGCAGTTGACCGAGGCCGGAAAGATTCTCGGACTTCGTGTCCTGGACCATGTGATCGTGACTAGGAAAGGGCACTACAGTTTCCAGGAAGCCGGTTTGATTCGATGAAGACGAACGCTGAACAGAAAATCAAAGAACAGCCCAGCAAGGCGCTGCGCGCCTAACCACGGCTTGCGGAGCGGACGGTGGAAGGCGCAGGCGGGAGGTACCAAGTCGGGCGTACCGCCCTCCATCACCGCTGAAGCCTAGCCGTTAGGCGGCGAGGGGAGCACACCAGCACATGCTGGACGTTGGATCACTCATAGCTCATGGGTACTTCGCCCGGGAGCTTCCTCCGCCTTTCACAACGCAGCCTCTTGCCCGGCTCGTAGCGTCTGGCGGGGCGTCGCTTCCTCAAGTGTTCTACCCCAACGCTACGCAGCCTTTCGTGGCCCAAGTGGCGGTCCACAATCTCGCTCGCCCGGGCAGCCTTCGGCGCCGGCTCGGGATTCCAAACCCCGTCAGCTTCTCGCAGCTTGCCGCGCTGGTCGCAGCCAACTGGAACGCGATCGAAGCGCATTGCCAGCAGTCGCCCATTTCGCTGACAAGCCCGCAGATCGATCCGTCCGGCAGGCGGGCGATCGATCGCAAGAGCGCTTTAGGCGAGCGCCCAATCCATCGAGCGCGGGTCCGTTCAACGTCACGCGTGATGCTGCAAACGGACATCTCACAATTCTATCCATCGCTCTACACGCACAGCGTCTCCTGGGCACTACACACAAAGGCTGTTGCCAAGGCTCAGAAGACCTCCCCGACGTTGCTCGGCAACCTGCTCGATCGCTGTCTCCGAAACGGCCAAGACCAGCAGACAATCGGTATCCCGATTGGCCCGGATACCTCCTTGGCGATCGCGGAGATCGTCCTTACTGCGGCTGACCTGTTGCTGGCACAGCAGGTGCCTTTAAATGGTTTCCGCTACATCGACGACTACGAGCTGGGCTTCGCGACCTACGCGGAGGCAGAGCGTGCCCTCTCCGTTCTACAGGGAATTCTCAACGACTTCGAGCTGCAGCTCAACCCCCGGAAGACCCGCATCATATATCTCCCCAGTCCGGTTGAGAGTCCTTGGACATCGGAACTACGGCTCTTCCGTTTTCGGGCTGGTGCCAGTTCCCAACGTTACGATCTCATTGGCTACTTCGATCGGTCATTTGAACTCGCATCCGAGTACCCGGCCGACGCCGTGCTTCGCTATGCAGTAAGCCGCACATCATCTGTGATCGTCGCCCAGACCAACTGGCCGCTCTTCCAGCATCTTCTACTTCAAGCCGTATGTTCTGAGCCCGGCGCGTTGCCATTCGGCCTGGAACAGCTAAAGAGATACACCGACGCTGCGTACAAGCTCGACGTCTCCGCTGTGCACACGGCGCTTCACAACGTCCTTCTTGACCATGCACCACGCGGACACGGGAGCGATGTCGCATGGGCCCTCTGGGGCCTACTTCTATTTGGTCTCCCACTCGATGACCAGGCGCTGCAGGCCGTGTCTGCCCTGGAGGACGCTGTGGTGGCACTGCTTACGCTTGATCTGCGCAGCAAAGGTCAAGCATCGTCGGCAGTGCCTCTCGCGCAGTGGGAGCACGCCATGACCGAGGACGAACTCCGTGGGCGGCTGTGGCTGCTCAGCTACGAAGCGAACTTCAAGGGTTGGCTTCCCTCAGAGGACGGAGGGGATCACGTAGCAACGGATGCGAACTTCCAGCATCTCAAGTCATCAGGCGTCTTTTTCTACGACGATCAGAAACACCTGACCTACGCCCCGCGTAGGCCGCTGCTGGCGGCCGGGGAGATACCCCCTCCGATCGCGCCGCCGATCGAAGAGACCTACTGATCGCGAGCCACTCCGCCTCGCCGCCCAACACGCCGCCGGAGTTGGCGTCCGCGGGCTTCTGCATAGCGAGGTCACCTGCTACTCGCGAGATGTGGTAACCTGCTCGTGCGGCCGCAGGTCAGCGGCTATTTGTTAGACGGATATTTTGAACGGACTATCCACTTTCGAGAGAAGAGGGTAGAATCAAGTTCGCGGTCGAGGAGATGAGGAAATCATGCCCCGAGCCGCTGGCAACTTATAGCTTGGCTGTTCGAACCACAAAAATATCATCCTGGCCCCGTGAGGCCAGGTGGCGAATAGAGGATATCCTGAAATGGACCAGCACGCCGAGCCGCGGCACACGAACCGCTTGATCCACGAGACCAGCCCCTACCTCCTGCAGCACGCGCATAATCCGGTGGACTGGTACCCCTGGGGGGAGGACGCCCTTCGCCGGGCCAGAGACGAGAACCGGCCGATTCTGCTCAGCATCGGCTATTCCGCCTGCCACTGGTGCCATGTCATGGAGCATGAGTCGTTTGAGGACGAGCAGATCGCCAAGCTGATGAACGCGTCGTTCGTCTGCATCAAGGTCGATCGGGAAGAGCGGCCCGACCTGGACGAGATCTACATGTCGGCCACCGTGGCGCTCAACCGGGGACAGGGGGGATGGCCGATGACGGTGTTCCTGACCCCCGATCAGCAGCCGTTTTTCGCGGGGACCTATTTCCCGCCAACCGACAAATATGGCCGGCCCGGCTTCGCGACCCTTCTCAGGCAGATTGCGGAGCTTTGGCGGACCAATCCGGATGGGCTCCGGACCCAGGCAACCCAGCTTACCGACAAGCTGCGCCAGCAGTCAGGGCCGCTCCCATCTATGCCGGTCGGCGAGGCCGAGCTGGCGGCGGCCGCCGACCACTTCGCCGAGAGCTTCGATGCCGTCCACGGGGGATTCGGGCCCGCCCCCAAGTTTCCCGCCGCGATGGGCCTGGCGCTCCTGCTGCGTCAGCACCGCCGCACCAGCGATGCCCAGGCCCTGCACATGGTGCGGACGACGCTCGACGCCATGGCGCGTGGCGGGATCTACGATCAGATCGGCGGCGGCTTCGCCCGGTACTCGACCGACGAGCGATGGCTCGTCCCGCACTTCGAGAAGATGCTCTACGACAACGCGCTGCTGACCAGGACCTACCTGGACGCCTTCCAGGTGACTGGCGACCCGTTCTACCGGCAGATCGCGACCGAGGTCCTCGACTACATCCTGCGCGAGATGACCGCCCCGGAGGGGGGCTTCTACTCCGCCACCGATGCCGACTCGGAGGGCGAGGAGGGGAAGTTCTTTGTCTGGACGCCCGCCGAGATCGAGGCGATTCTGGGTGAGGAGGAGGCAAGGCGGTTCTGCGCCTACTACGACATCACGGACAATGGCAATTGGGAAGGGAAGAGCATCGCGAACGTCCGGCGCACGCCCGAGCAGGTGGCGGCGAAACTGGGGATCCCCGCGCAGGAGCTTCAGGCCTCGCTCGATCGAGCGCGACCGATGGTGTACGAGGCCCGGCGGCGGCGGGTGCCGCCCGGCCTGGATGACAAGATTCTGACGGCCTGGAACGGAATGATGATCAGCTCCATGGCCGAGGGGTATCGCATCCTCGGCGATCGACGCTATCTTGAGGCCGCCACCCACGCGGCCGACTTCTTGTTGGGCACCCTGGTCCGCCCTGACGGCCGGCTGCTCAGGACTTACCGGGCGGGCAAGGCCCACCTCAACGCCTATCTCGAGGACTATGCCTATCTTTCCGAGGCGCTGATCGACCTCTACGAGGCGGGCGGCGCCCCACGCTACCTCCTTGAGGCGGTCCGCCTGGCCGAGATTCTCTTGGCCGACTTCGTCAATGGGGAAAGCGGGGCCTTTTACACGACTGCGCGCGATCACGAATCGCTGATCCTGCGCCGCCGAGAGGGAACCGACGGCGCGACCCCGAGCGGAAACGCCGTGGCCGCCTCTGCCCTGGCCCGCCTCTCGTTCCACCTAGACCGTGACGACCTGCGGAGCGCGGCGCAGCGGGCCATCACCGCGTACGGCAAGCAGATCGCACTCTACCCGCACGCCTTTGCCAAGAGTCTCGCCGTCGTAGGTTTCCTCTTGGAGGGGCTGGTGGAGTTGGCCCTGATCGGGACCCCCGGAGAGGCTGGCTTCGAGGCGCTGTACCAGGAAGTCGGCCGCCACTACCTCCCTAACCGGATCATCGCCTATCACGATCCGGCGGAGAGCGACCTACCCCCATTCCCCCTACTGAAGGGGAAAGGGCTTGTCAGTGGGCACGCGGCCCTGTATGTCTGCCGGAACTTCGCCTGCCAGGCGCCGATCACCGATCCGGCGCAGGTGGGCGCCGCCCTTAGCGCTCCCACGCCCGCACCTGAGGGAAAGACGCGTTCAGTGGTCGGGACCTTCCTATCGGGAAGCGCAACCCGGACCGGCACCGGCGCGTACGCCTCCCGCTTCACGCCATCGGGCTACGGGCCGCTTGGCTCGACCGGCCTCATCACCAGCAGGGTCGGCTTCGGCGGCTACCGGGTTGATGACGAGACCCCGGAACACGGTGAAGCCCTCGAAAAGGCGCTGCTTGAGGGCTGCAACCTGATCGACACCTCTACCAACTACATGGATGGCGGCAGCGAGCGATGCGTCGGGGCTGTCCTCGGCAAGCTCACGCGGGCCGGGACGCTCCGTCGCGAGGGGGTTATCGTCGTCTCCAAGATCTGCTACGTCCAGGGGCAGAACCTGGAGTTGGCGCAGGAGCGGGAGGCAGCCGGAAAGCCGTTCCCGGAGATGGTCAAGTACATGGACGGCTGCTGGCATTGCATCCATCCGGAGTTTCTTCGCGAGCAGCTCGAGCGGTCGCTCGCGCGGCTGCAGCTTGAAACCCTCGACGTCTGCCTGCTGCACAATCCCGAGTATTTCCTCTCCGACGCCAAGAAGCGGCGGCGCGATTCGCTGGAGGCGGTTCGCGACGAGTTCTACCGGCGGCTGCGCGAGGCGTTTGCCTTTTTCGAAGCCCAGGTGGCGGCGGGCACGATCCGATGGTATGGCGTCTCCTCGAATACCGCGGTGTCACCTGCTTCAGATCCGGAGGCCACCTCCCTCACCCGAATGCTGGCCGTTGCGCGAGAGGCTGGCGGGCCAGCCCACCACTTCCGGGTCCTTCAACTGCCGATGAATCTTTTCGAGGCGGGCGCCGCCCTGGAGCGCAACACCGGACCGGAGAACCGGCAGACCGCGCTTGAGGCTGCCGTCGAGGCTGGAGTAGGTGTCCTGGTCAACCGGCCGCTGAACGCAATGGTCGGGCGCGGGATGCTCCGCTTGGCCGACGCTGACGGCGGTGGGGAAGCGATCGACCTCGATGCCCAGATCGAGACCGTTGCCCACCTGGAATCAGAGTGGCGGCGCCAGCTCGCGCCGAATATCCAGACCTCGTCAGAGAGCATCTCCCCTGCTGATTTCTTCCGGTGGTCCGACGAGCTTCGGGGCCTCCCTGGCCAGCTTCAGAGCCTTGAACATTGGCAGCAGATCGAAGGCCAGATGATCGCGCCCCAACTGAACTATCTGCTGAGAGCCCTGGATCAAAACATTGAAGGCGAACCCCTGGCGCTGTGGCAGTCGTGGCGTCCCCGTTACCTTGGCGAGTTGCAGAAGCTGATGGCTGAATTTCGCCGCCAGGGGGCCAGCAAGAGTCGGCACCAGAGCGACGCCGTATCGGCGGCGATCGATCCCCTGCTGCCGGCCGAGCGACGGCCCGAGAGCCTGTCTCGGAAGGCCATCTGGGTCCTGGCCAGCACCCCGGGCGTGAGTTGTGTCCTGAACGGCATGCGGACCCCGAGCTACGTCAAGGACTCTCTCGGGGTCCTCGCCTGGCCCCCGCTCGCCGATGTCATCGCGGTCTACCGGGCCGTCCAGAACCTCAAGCTTCAACCGTCCTAGAAGAGGGCCCAAGGCGGAGGGGAGGCTGGACGCTGAGACGACCGGACCGCTTGACTTGGGCGGGATGAGCATGTACCCTGGAGGCGTTCGGCGCTGTCCCTGATCGGAGGCGTTGACCGCTGAGTCTCGGCCAACAGGCTGCGCCCTTCCGGCGATTGAAAGGGGCTTGAAATATGGTGAGTGGTACACTGACGAAAAGTGACCATGCGCTTCCAGGCTATATCCCCCCGCACAAACGGGATAGACGCCGCGCCGATAGCTTCCTGAAGACGCTCGAGAACCGTCAGAAAGAGAAGGGCGCGCTCGAGGAGCAACTACAGGCGAACCGCCTCCGGCGGAAGGAATTTTGGAAGCAGCACGGCTATGGCTGGCTTCTGCGCCTTGACCGTTACGCAGCCTGGAAGGAAAACCTCTCGGCCTATAAAGCTCTTGAGCGGGAGCGCGCGGAACTCGTTGAGAAGCTTCGACAGAAGGCCCTGGATCTGTCCCGCAGCCCTGACGATAAGGATGGGGATGGCCTCGTTGACACGGATCAGTACCCGGACAAGATCGGCCAGAAGAAAGCCAAGCTCGGATGGATTGCGCTGGTTGATGAGGCCAACTGCTCCGGGTGCAGTGGGCACGATGTCAGGCATGGGGAATGGGTCACACCGTGCCAGTCGGTCTGCCCGGTGGACTGCATCTCACATTTGACCCCTGAGCAGGTGACCGCGAAGGGGTACGACCGCAGCGTTCACGGATATGTCCCGCCCGTCCAGATCCGGTTCGACGAGTGCATCAGTTGCGACAAGTGCGCGCAGGCCTGCGCAAGAGACGCGTGGAACGCCGTCACGATGGTCAAGACCGACAAGCTCGAAGAGTTCTTCGCGCTCAAAATCAGCAACAAATACCCTGGCCGAGCATCCAACGACATAAACCTCACCATACTCGATCGGCTCACGGACGAGCAATTCAAGAGCCTCTATACGGAGATCTAGGACCTCCCCAACAAGCCAGCAACCCTTCCCGGTCAACAAGACCGAGGTCCACCGAATCCTCACACCTTACTTTCGCATCGAGGAGAGCTGGGTGCCTACCGATTCCGCCGACGGTCGTCAGGCCAGCCGAAGCTACGGAAGGTACGGAAAGCTTCCTCCCGGGCCCAGGGCCTTGCCGGTGGTTGGGGCGCTCTTCTACATGCGACATAATCCGCTCCAATTCATGTTAGACACAGTAAGCCGTTACGGGGACATAGCGCGCATCGACCTTGGGTCCAAACGGGCGTTTCTGCTGGCTCACCCCGAGTTCATCAAATATGCGCTCCAGGATCACCGCAATAACTTTCGCAGAGGCCCTGCTACTCACTGGCTGAGACCACTGTGGGGCGAGGGCCTGGTGACAAGCGACGGAGACTTGTGGGAAAGGCAGCGAAAGCTGGTGCAGCCGGCCTTCCACCATAAGCGACTAGCCGCCCTATCCTCTTCCATCACCGCCGAAACCCAGGTCATGCTGGACCGCTGGGAGCACGCGGCCGAGCGGGGCGAACCTTTCGACGTCGCCAGCGAAATGAAAGAGCTGACCACGCGCATCCTCCTGCGGGCCATGTTCGGCAATCAAGCCGTCGGCGAACTGCAGACCATCAGCCATGTCGTCACCGCGTTACTCAGGGATGCCAACCACCGCATGTCCTCCCTGATCCCGCGATGCTTAGACTTCCTCACACTACGCAGCCTCCGGCGCCTAAAGGCCATCAAGTTCCTGGATGAGGTGGTGAATCGGATAATAAAGGAACGGCGTCGAACGGAAGAAGATCGGGGAGACATGCTTTCGATGTTACTTCTAGCGCGGGACCAGGGGTCCGGGCAGGGCATGGATGACCAGCAGGCACGTGATGAAGTGATGACCCTGTTTTTGGCGGGACGCGAGTCAGTAGGCGCTGCGCTCGCCTGGACCTGGTACCTGCTCTCGAAGAATCCCCAGGTGGAGCGCAGGCTGAAGGCCGAGCTGGACGAAGTCCTAACCGGGCGCGCCCCGACCTTTGCTGATCTGTCCCGCCTGACCTATACCAAAATGGTAATTGAAGAAAGCCTCAGGCTTTACCCGCCCGCCTACAAGTTCTCTCGGCAAGCCGTCGAGGATGATGAGATAGGTGGCTATACCATACCCGCAGGGTCTTTGGTTATTCTTAGCCCCTGGGTGACGCACCGGCTGCCTCGCTTCTGGGAAGACCCCGAGCGATTTGACCCGGAGCGCTTTTCTCCCGAAAGGGCCGAGGGAAGGCCGCGTTATGCCTACTTCCCCTTCGGGGGAGGGCCCAGATCCTGCATGGGCAGCGAATTCGCCCTGATGGAGGTCCAGCTCATCGTCGCCGCGGTGGCCCAGTGCTACCGATTGGACCTCGTGCCGGGGCACAGAGTAGAGCCCCAGGCCCTGCTCACGCTTCAGCCCCGTAGCGGGGTGGTGGTCGTTGCGCATCGCCAATAGCGACGAAGGTCTCGGCCCGCTATTTGAAGTAACCAGCCCAATCTCATGAAATAGTTGTTGGCCTTCATTGAACGTGATGGTTCCTGCCGTTCGAAACCGAGCGATCGTAACTGAGTGGGTGCGCCTTTCCCGGTGGCCAGAGTGGGTCACTTCCAAGCTTCCGTATATCGGGGCAGCGGTCGTGCTGCTCACCTCCCGAGAGTCATCCGCGTTGGTCATGTTGCCAATTATCGGTACGATTGTAACTTCGGCGGCTTTCGGATATGGCATCAACGAGGTGGCGGACCGGAACTGTGACCAGCGAGCGGGAAAGCCGAATCGGGCGGCCGGCCTCTCTCGCGCCAACTGGGGGCTCTTCCTCTTGCTGACCGCGAGCCTCTCGGTTGGACTCAGTCTACTATGGGCGGCGGACGCTGCCGCTCCCGCCTTGGTGCTGGCAGGGCTCGTTCTCGCCGCTGCGTACTCCCTGCCCCCGCTTCGTCTCAAGGAGCGAGGTGTCATGGGACTAGTTGGAGGAGCCTCAGCCCAGTGGACTCTTCCTGTCCTAGCCGTTTCGGCCGTGCAGCCTTGGGGCTGGCTGCGTCCCGGCGCCTGGTGCCTGGCTCTCTTGGGCCTTGCCATAGGAATGAGATGGATGGCCGTTCACCAGATGCACGACGCGCCGGCTGACCGGAAGGCAGGGGTGCAAACCTACGCCTCCAGGGGAGGACGGGCTTGGCATGTGATCTTAGGCGCCTTCCTGTCAGAGTTGGGACTGCTGGCCCTTACCCTGGTGCTGACGTGGCCGCAGTCGATCCCGGCAATCATCGCCCTGGCCTTCTGGATCTTTCAGCAGGCTTTTCTTGGCCCCCGTGGCGAGTCCTTCCGAAAGAGGTTGCAGGGCTACAGCCACGCTCCCTTGGCTGAGTACTATTTCCTGCTACTCCCGGTCGCGCTCGCGCTGGGTAGAGGGCTATCATCTCCGGCTTTCCTGGTGATTGCAGCTGCTTTCCTTATCCTCGGCTGGGGCCATATGGAGAGGATGATTGGCATTCGGCTTATCGGCCGTGCTTTTTCGCCCTGGCGATGATGGCTTTTCTTTGTGGGCCCCACCAGCGCCGAGACAGCGGGTACGCGATAACCTCGACCGCGTTGAAGTATTCTTTGAACATGGCCACCATGTGCTCCACGTGTGGCGCGACCATATTCTCATGCCGTTTCCCCGACTCCTCGATCCAGGTCCAGATCACACCAGTAATGAGCACATTGCCGCCATAGTATTTGTCTGTATTAAGGTAGGAGATCTTTGTGTCTTTTGAGAAAATGTGAGGATCGGAGACGGGGACGAAGCAAGCTCCTTGTTCGGACGTCCACAAAGCGAGATTCTTGATCACATCATGAACTTCGGCCATCGACTCCACAAGGCCATACGAGTACCACATGCATGTAACGAGTGTCCACTGGCCCTCCCACTCTGGCACCGCGTCCCTGAAGTCACCTTCTTTAAAGAAGAGCGCGTCGGGGTTCGCCTGCCTGGCGCGCTCTAGCATCGCCGGCGAAATATCAACACCCGCGCGAGGCACGCCTGGAAAGCGACTCAAAAGGTAACCGGTACCACAGGCAACGTCCAGCCATTTTCCCTCTTTTTGCAGAAGTTGTCTCACAATCTCGGTTTCACGGTCGAATGCTTTCTTAGACCACTCCTTCAGAATAAACCTTTGATTGTACGTTCTGGCATAATCGTCATCATAGGTTTCCAGCACCTGTCGTATATTCATGTCTCCTCCTTTGAAGCGACGCAGCGGACAAATTATACGAAGGTGTGCCACCCTTCGTTGAAAACTAACAAAGCGGCTCCCGTGTGGTGAAATGGGTTCGGCACGAATCCCACAACCCCACACGGAAAGGAGCCGCTCCATGAAAAGGGTAGTCCGAATCCAGGGACAAGGCAAGCTGAAAGATGTCTGCTGCCGAGGCTTGGCCACGGTCCCAGCGGTGGAGCGCGTCGACAGCACGGTGGCTCTAATCCAGACCCTCATTCCGCTCGGCCTCAAGGCCGTCAGCTAGGCCCTGGAGGCCGAGGTTGTGGCCCTGGCCGGCTAACGGTACAGCCACACCGGCGGCCAGTCTGGGCTCGTCCGCTGGAGCCAAGAGCAGGCCTCGGCCCACCTCGCGGATCAGAAACTCCCCATCACCTACCGCCGGGTCCGGGATCTCCTCGGGAATCAGGAGGTCCCACTCCTCACGTACCACCGGCTGCAGTAACCCCGACAGGCCGATCGGGAGCATCTTTTGGCACGTCAAGCAGCACCGCATGCTGAAGGTCATCCTGTCCTCCGCATAGAATGCCCGGCATGCGTCTTCACTCACGTCGGAGAGCTCGATGTCGAGCATCGCTGGCCTTATGTCGGGTACCCGCCACAGTATCCGTGCTTGGCCGGGTGCACACCATACAGGAAGCTCGGCCAGACGGCACCAGCGAAGGCGTCGGCAACGGATGAGATGCGGCACATGAGACCACTCGTCGACAGCGAGGCCAGTGTAGGCATCGTCCCCTCAGCCATGCAGCGTTCGACGAGGCTCACCTCAGCGGCATCGAGACCCATGACTATTACGGTGGGCGAGCGGGATCCCGTGATGCCCTCGCCCCCCTGCTGAACCCCAGCGCCCAGGATGCGAGACCGACCAGCAGGAGGGGGCTCAAGGCGACCAGGAGGGGAGCCATCCACCTGTCGCACGAGCTCCGGAAGAGGCGGCCAACGATACGGAAGTACCGCAACGGTATGGCCAGCAGCACGAGTGACGGCCGGTCCACGAGAAAGTGCCCCTCGATCGGGTATGCGCGGCGGACCATCGCGGAGTAGCGGCCAAGAAGGGCCAAGTGTTGCAGCGCCACTCGCAGCCCTGTACGGCAGACGTGCCGAACACGGATCGCCGGTTCAAAGAGGATCGGGCCGCGCCCGATCTGCATGTACCTGTAGCAGAACACGACGTCGTGCCCGCGATAGAATTCCTCCGGGAACAACCCTATGGCGGCAAGCGCGGACGTCTTCGCCGACAGGTTGCACGAAGGCGCGAAAGACACCAGCCGCACCCCCTTCTGCGGCAGTGAACCTGAGAACTCGATCGCGAAGAGCATGAGTCCGGTCAGAGAATGAGGCGAGGCGGGCAAGACCGCGCCGGCGACCAGTTCGTGCGGACTTGCGTGAGTCCTGAGGATCGCCTCCGCCCACCCTGGATCGGGAATGCAGTCGGCATCCAGGAAGGCGACGATCGGAGCCCTGGCTCGTCGGATGCCAATGTTGCGTGCAACCGCCGCGCTCTCGCGCTGGGGGAGGTGAATGAGTGTGACACCGGGAAAACTGCGCCGCACAAGGCTGGGCGTGCCGTCGACCGAGCTATCGACGACAATGACCTCGAAGGAAGCGCTCGTCTGCTGCGCCACCACGGCTGCAAGGCAGCGGCCTATGCTGGCCGCCATGTTGTAGCTCGGAATCACGACGGACAGCGAGGGGGAACCCTCTTCGAGTCCCCTGTCGGATCTCACTGTCTCGAACGACGGTTGCGTCATGGCTTGGGTGCGTCGAACATCGAGCGTGTGGCACGATCAAAGGGACACCGCGCCGACTTGTGGCCTTGCAGCCACGAACCCTCAACGAACTCCATGATCAGCGCGAGCAGCCGGGGCGGGACTGAACGGCGAGAGATCGTTGCCGTGAGTGCCGATACGGCGAGCCGCATGCTCGCAGACGTTGGTTGGTGGGCGTGGGATATGAACGCGTTAGCGAAGCCGGTACAGCGCGGCGACGTCAGTAAACGTCGCCAGCGCCGCCTGAGTGAACGCACCCGGCTTCAGACGAAGGATCTCGGCCTGATCGAGTCTGCGCCCCAGGACCAATTGTCCATCCTTACGTCTCGTCAGCTCCAGAGCCAACCGCGAAATCTCGGCCGGGGAGAGGTGTTCCAGTAGCGCGGCCGGCTCCTCGTCATGCTCGTTCTTGTACCAACCCAGCGCCGATCCTTTCTTGAGCGCCGTGGCCAGCCGACCAGCCTCGCGCTGCCATGCCTTCGCCCACTGTGCCTTGTCTGCGTAGTCCGGGCCGATCTCGAGCAGGAACCGGACGCAGTGGCGGGAGATGGCCACCTTGAAGTGCTGGGCCTTCTTATATCCGCGTTTCTCCGGGCCGAAGGCCACCCAGGTATCGTCAGGCGGGTTGACTGTCCGGCGCATGTGCTTGGCCACGTGAGAGAAGACCTCACTCTCGACCATCACCTTGAGTTTCGGACCGATCTCCTCCGCTAGGCTGAAGAGCTTTGGTTGAATCTGCTTCCTGATTGCCGCCATCCGATCGGCGAAACCCGGGATCGCGAACATCTGGAAGTCTTTTGCGGTAAAACCCTCAAAGGCCATTCTCAACCTCCTGGGGGGCTAGCTCTTGGCCTTAGTTTGTCGGCCGCACCGTGCGCCGCCTCACCCATTGTAGGGGGTCCGTCTGTCGATTGCAACGGCAGGCTCCTTGACAAGGCTGACCTTAGCAGATACCCTGGGCCATCGAGCGAAAGGAGCGCTTTATGCGACCACACGCCTCGCGCGCACACCTGTTGGCCGAGACCGATTGGCTAGCCGAGCATCTTGCCGATGCATCGATCCGCATTGTGGATATCAGGGGGATCATCAAGCCCCCGGACGCGCCGCACCCGCATTACTACGGAAACCGAAGCGCCTACATCGAGAGTCACATCCCGGGGGCGGTGTTCGTGGATTGGACGGCGGACATCACGGAGCCGGGGGCGCCGGTGAAGATGACGCTGGCTAGGCCAGAGCGGTTCGCCGCGCTCCTGAGCCGGCTGGGTATCGGCGATGAGCACACCGTCGTCGTCTACGAGGACGGCGCCGGGCAGATCGCGGCGCGCTTGTGGTGGGCCTTGAACTACTACGGCCATCCTGCGATAAAGCTCCTCAACGGCGGCTTTCGAAAGTGGATTGCGGAGGGCCGGCCGGTGACAGCGGAAATCCCGCATTACCCACCCGCGCTTTTCACGCCCCGGGTGCAGCCGGGCTGGCGGGCAAGCAGTGCCGAGGTGCGGTCCGCCATCGGCGATCCGAAGGTCGTGCTTGTGGACCTCCGCAGCCCATCTGAATTTCGTGGCGACATCGGGCGGGGCAACCGGAAGGGGCGGATCCCGGGCGCGTGTAATGTTCCCACGGCCACTCTCGTGAGCGGAGAGCATAAAACGTTCAACTCGGAGGCCGATCTGCGGCACGTCTTCGAGGCGGCCGGCATTAGTGTCGATAAACGCGCCGTCACCTACTGCAACGCCGGTGTTTCAGCCGCGCTCGGCCTCCTCGCACTCAAGCTGATCGGCCATCCCGCCGCCGCCAACTTTGCCGGCTCCTGGTACGAGTGGGAGAGTGACCCCCGAAACCCGACCGAGGCGGGCTGAAGCAGGTTCTTCATGGCCTTGAATATCGGACCACAAAGCCGAGTTCGCCCCGTGGCTCCTCCCAGACGACTTCAACCGAGTTGACCCGCGCCGCAGGAGGGCCTTTCCGGCACCAGGCGATCATCGCCTCGACGACCGCTCTCTCCCCTTCAAACACCGCCTCAACGCGACCATCCGGGCCGTTGCGCACCCAACCGGTGACCCCCCTGGCTGCCGCCTCATCGACGGTGTAAGCCCGGAACGCAACACCCTGGACCCGTCCCGCGATCCAGACGTGTGCCCTGACCCACTCGCTACCCTGCGTCATTGCCGCGAAAGTCTTTCGTCATTGCTTCTAAAGTGCCCCCTCACCCGCGCCCTCTCCCCCTGGATGGGGGCGAGGGGATGTGGGGGGGATTTCGCCCATGAGCGCGCCGCGGGTACCCTTCCCTCGATTCACGAGAGAAGCTTCTGCCTCTCGTGACACGATTCCGGAGCAGGATCGTCCTGCCCTACGCGGATGGAACTACCTTCTGCCGCAATACACGGTAGTACCGGTCGAGGGTCGAGTTGGAAGCAATCCCTGCAAGCGAGCGCGCGATTATCGTGTAGACCGACGACCGCGGTATCTTGATAACAGTGCTTGGGTCGAGCAGGTTTGGTGACTCACCGATCAGTGCCAGCGTCTTGAGACCGATGAACAGCGGCCACGCGCAGGCCAGACGCATCCGCACTTCCCGCCTCGGAATTGCCAGCGTGTAGGCCCAAGCCGATTCGTAGTGATCGAGGGTGAGTGCGAGCAAGTCTCGCAGCAACGGCCTCACCTTGAGGATGGCGGACGGCTCGAGCAGGTCGGCCGGCCGAAGACCTAGTGCCTCCAGCTCTCGCCGGGGAAGATAGCAGCGCCCTATCCGGAGGTCTTTCGGGAGATCGCGCAGGACGTTGGTCATCTGCAGCCCCTTCCCGAACCGGATGCCACGCTCCACCATTGCTCCTCGATTCCATCCGGCGAGGGAGCGGCCATGGGCCATATGGATATCCGTCCAGAACTCTCCGACGCATCCGGCCACAAAATAGGTGTAGCGGTCGAGGTCGGCTCGCGTTTCCAGCGCCACCAATCGACCCTCGTCCTCACCGGGGAAGGTGGCGAGATCCATGACCATCCCTTCCGTCAAGGTGAGGATCAGGCTTCGGATCATTGACTGGTCTTGGGGATCGAGGGTGAGAAGGAGGGCGAAGCCTTCATCAAGGCGAGCCAGCAGTTCCTGCTCCGCTGCGTTTCCAGTCTGCGCAGTTAATTTCTCGCTGAGCCCTCGAAGTCGAGAGGTCTCCCCACTCCTGAATGCCTCGCGGAATAGCTCCAGATATTTGCGACGGTCGGCGCGGCTGATGAGGGCGGTATCAGCGATGGTGTCTGCCGCGCGAGCGAAGAAATAGGCGAGCCCAATGGGCCGTCGCACAGCGCGCGAGAGGACCTTCAGGGTCAGATAGAATGAACGGCTGACCTTCTTGAGGGGAGTGCCGAGCAGATCGTGGGCCTTCATCGCCCTGAACGGCGCCTCTCGTGGCGTCTCCGCCCACCGGTAGTGTCTGTGCTTACGCTTTCAGGTATGTGCCGAACCAGCCAAGGGCCCATTTCCAGGCGTCCTTAGCCACCTCCGCACGATAGGTAGGACGATAATCGGCAAAAAACCCGTGAGGTGCGCCAGGATACACCACAAGCTCGGCTGTCTTGTGGTGCGCTTTGAGCTTGGCTTCCATTTCGCGGACCGTCGAGACCGGGATCCCCTCATCGGCTTCGCCGTAGAGTCCAAGGGTCGGGCAGAGAAGCTGGTGAGTCAGGTCGAGCGCCGCTTGCGGATGCGCATCGTCCCGCCGGCCTCGCCAGGGCCCGAGCGGGCCGTACCAAGCCACTGCCGCCTTCAGGCTCCGCTCGTGAGCGGCAAAGAGCCATGTCATCCGGCCGCCCCAGCAAAAGCCCGTCGCCCCCACACGATCCGGTAGGGCCCACGATTTCGCGCCGGCATATCTGACCGCTGCCGAGAGATCCTGGAGCACCCGACGATCCGGGACCGTGTCCACCAGCTTGAGGACCGCCTGGATATCCGGCAGCTTGTCGGCTCCACCCTCGCGGAAGTAGAGCTCCGGCGCCACAGCATAATACCCTTCCTTGGCAAGGCGGCGGGCGACATCTCTGATGTATTCGTGCAGTCCGAAGATCTCATGGATGACGATGATGGCCGGGTAGCGGCCAGGCGACGCCGGCCTTGCCTCGTAGGCCGGGATCGTGTCGCCGCCGCTCTTGATCGTAATATCGGCGACGACCAGGCCCTCGGATGACGTGACGATCCGGTCGGCCGAGACCGGCCCCGCGGCGAGCGCGAATCCGGCAGCCCCCAGGCCGATCAACAGCTCGCGTCGCGTGAGCCCTCCTGCCTGTTTGACCGTACCGATTTCATTTACAGGGCTCCTCGCTCTTTCCTTCCGAGAATCGGATCTCATCAGGTTGTCCTCTCCAACGGAGTGCCGAAGCGGCCATCGAACACGCACTCCTCCATCGGGCGGCGCACCCGGGGAAGTTGCTCACGCGCCCTTTGTTCTTCCGTGAGCGTCTCGAGTGCCGCAGGGTAGCCAAGCGCCATCATCGCCACGGGTTCGTACCCCTCTGGAACCCGGAAGACGGCGCGCGCCTCCTCCACGTCAAACCCAGCCATCTGATGCGCGAAGAGGCCGAGCGAAGTCGCCTGCAGCAGTAGATTCTCGGAGGCCGCACCGACGTCGTGGAACGCGTGCCGATTCGGTTTGCCGTTGCGGGCAAAGGTCAGTTGAGCGACGGAACAGATCAAGACCGGGGCCCTTGTGGCCCACGCATTCCCGGGAGTCAGGACCCTGTGGGCCTCCTTCAGCCGCTCGGGATTCTCGCGGGTCACCACGATATACCGCCACGGCTGCTCGTTAAACGATGACGGGGCCCATCGAGCTGCCTCAAAGACCCTCAGCAGGACTTCTCGCTCGACCGGCTTGGAAGCGAATGCCCGCGGGCTCCATCGACGCTGAAGCAGCGCCTCGATGGGATGGGCCACCGGGGCCGGCTTTTCCATATGCCCTCCTATATCGGATCACCCTCTCCCCATAATTAGAGGGAGCGGGGTGGGGTGAGGGGCTAGTCTAGATCGATCTCGCGAGTGGGGCGGGTGATCGGCTCGTCCTTTGCCTTCTTCAGGAGCTCCTTGAATTTCCGCTCCAGGACCTTGCCCTTATCCTTCTCGGCCTCCATCGACTCTTTGAATCGCGCCTCCCGCCTGCTCGCCTCGCCCTTCAGCTCCTCGACGGCAGTTTTCAGATCGGTTACCGACGCCGCCTTTGCGGGCGGCTCATGATGCAAGACCGCTCCAAGCTCGGGGTCAATGGTCAGCTTCGCCTGGCAGCAGGGGCAGGTCAGCGTAAGAGTCCTTTTTGCGTCGTCACTCATGATTGGATCCCGCTCCTTGTTCAGAGAACTGAGGGTATCACAGCATGAGTGTCTTTGCAAAATCCCGGACCTTCGCATCGACTCTCGCCTCTGGTGGGAGCTGAGGAAGGAGTCGCGGTGGGTGTGTCCTGCGGAAGATAATTCAGGCTTGTGCGAGGTCTACGTGGAGAGCGTTATATGGAGTAATTGTCCATAAAGACCTGCTTTCCCTTGGGGGTGACGAACACCGTGGCATCTTTTTTCAGCGCGAGGGCCCGGTACCGCTCCTGGGAAATCTCCACCTCAACGGAGTCGCCCCATTCGCTGACTAACTCCACCTTCACCAACGGGCCTGCCGGGTTGATGTGCTCCACCCTGGCGCGGAAGTGATTGTCACCGTTTGGCTGGTGGTCGATGTCCAGAAGGTGCGGGCGGATGTAGACGGTTGCCGTCTTGGCGTCCGGTTGTGCCTGGTCGGGCAGCTCCATCGCCATATCGCCCAAATAGAACTTGCCACCTTCAACGCGGCCGCGAAAAAGGTTCACGTTTCCGAGGAAGTTGTAGACGAAGGGATCGGCCGGGTGGTGGTAGACCTCGTCGGGTGTGCCAACCTGCTTGATCTGCCCCTCGTGCATCACCACCACGCGGTCAGCCACCTCCAGGGCTTCCTCCTGGTCGTGAGTGACGAAGACGCTGGTGATGTGAAGTTCGTCGTGGAGCCGCCGGAGCCACCGCCGTAGTTCCTTCCGAACCTTGG
>JBGPUH010000002.1:0-45691 GCA_041491025.1 Methylomirabilis sp. (SeqCode) | reverse complement strand
GGTCCGAGGGCGTCGAGGGATTCGCCCTCGCACACCAACGGCTCAATTCTTCTCCGCTCAATCGATCCGCTCATGGCACCGTTACTGTAATACAACCCCCGGCAAAAGACAATTGGTTAGCGTTCAGCCATCAGCGGTCAGCAAGAGAAGGAGAACGGATACGCTCTATCCAAGCCGCGGCACCAGGAGACACGGCCTGCAATTTCTTCGCCTGTTCCTGCTGAAGGCTGACGGCTGATCGCTTAGCAGAGATCGACTGGGTCGACGTCAACCTGAACCTTCGCCCGCTCCGATGAAGGTAGCTGCGCTAGGGTGTCTCTCACCCATCGGCGCAGCGCCTCGGGCTCGGGTCCTTTGGCGAGGAGCTGCCAGCGGTAGAGACCTTTCAACCGGTAAAGCGGGGCCGGAGCCGGCCCCTCAACGGATTGAGGCGGGATGGCCCGCTCCAGGAGGAGCCCGGCGAGTCGGTCGGCAATCTGCTCTGTCTCCTGTTCGGTCCGGGAGGTGACCAGTAATAGGACAAGGAAGCCAAAGGGGGGGAGACCGCGCTCCTGTCTCAGCGGCCGCTCGAACTGGTAGAGCGCTTCGTAATCGCTGTTGCAGGCCGCGACGATGCAATAGTGATCCGGGTTATACGTCTGGACGAACACCTGGCCGGGCCGGTCGCCACGGCCGGCTCGTCCAGCCACTTGCGTGAGCAAAGCATAGGTCCGTTCGCCGGCCCTGAAATCCGGAATCTGCATGGAGGTGTCAGCGGAGAGAATCCCCACCAAGGTGATCCCGGGAAAGTCGTGTCCCTTTCCCACCATCTGTGTCCCGATCAGGATCTGCGTGTGCCCCTGCTCCACCTTCTTGAGGATCTGCTGATGCGCACGCCGTCGCCTTGTGGTGTCACGATCCATCCTTGTCAGGGCCGCCATGGGAACCAGCGCCCTTGCGGCGTCCTCGACCTGTTGAGTGCCATACCCCAGCAGTGCTAGGGCAATTCCGCGGCACTTGGGGCAGCGTGCAGGAGGCCGTTCTCGGTGGTTGCAGTAGTGGCAGCGCATCCTGGCGTCGGGCGAGTGGTAGATGAGCGAGACGCTGCAGCGCGGGCATCGGAGGGCGAAGCCGCACTCGCGGCAGAGCAGCACTCTTCCGTAGCCCCTCCGATTCAGAAAGAGAAGCACCTGCTCCCCTTTGGCCAGCGTCTGCTTGACTGCGTCGGCCAGTGGGCGAGAAAAGATCCGGGGTGCTGGCTCGCCCCGTTCCTTCTCCTGCCGCATGTCGATGAGCGTCATAGAGGGAAGGGGCCGCGCCTCGACCCGCTCCGGGAGCAGCAAGAGCCGATAGGCCCCCTCCTGGGCGCGATGGAAACTTTCGTAGCTCGGGGTCGCGGAGCCAAGGAGGACCGGAATCTGTAACATCTTTCCTCTGGCCAGAGCCAGGTCTCTCGCGTGATACCGGGGGTCACTATCCTGCTTGTAGGAGGGGTCGTGTTCCTCGTCCACAACGATGAACCCGAGGCGGGGGAGCGGAGCGAAGACCGCGGATCGCGTTCCCACAACGATCTCGGCCAGTCCCCTGTGTATCCGGCGCCATTGATCCAGCCGTTCCCCCGGCGAGAGACCGCTGTGCAGCAGCGCGACGCGGTCCGCGAAACGGGCGCGAAATCGATCGGAGGCCAGAGGGGTCAGGCCGATCTCCGGAACCAGCACCAGCGCCTGCCTTCCCTGTCGGACGACCTCCTCGATCACGCGAAGGTAGACCTCGGTCTTGCCGCTCCCGGTGGTACCGAACAGGAGGGCGGGGAAGAAAGCGCGCGATGCGACTCCCCCAAGAAGCCCATGCACCGCAGCCTGTTGAGCGGGGTTCAACTCGGGCGGCGCACTCGTAGTCATGGCCGCGTCATCCCAGGGGCTGCGCTCGACCTCCTTTTCCTCTCGGCGGACGAGGCCCTTTGCAATGAGTCCCCGGATCGCGGATGCCCCCGCCATGGCCGTCGCTTCCTGGGAAGTGTTTGTTCCGTCGGATCGCAGCAGGTGCTCCAGAAGTGCTGCCTGCCGAGGAGCCCGTCTTCGTAACGCATCGAGCTCTGCCTCGATCTTGCCTCGGTCAGCCGCAACACACAGCAGGGACCGGTGGCCTGGCCGAACGGTTGGCGGGCGATCCCCGTACTCCAACTTGGCCAAGTTCTGGCTAATGAGATGGCGAACAAGCCGCTCAGCCGCTCGGCCTGGCCAGCGCCGCCGGAGGGATGAAAGGGACATCGATCCCCTGGCCTGGAGAATGGACAGGATCTCTCGTTCCGCCGGGCCGAGTCGGGCGGTCTCCTGGGCGAGCAACTCTGGAGGTCCCGTGAGCTCGACGAACCGAGCGGTCGAGCGATCGATTCCAGGCGGCAGGGACGCCCGGATGACGAGCCCCCAGGAGCACATATAGTAATCGGCCGCCCAGCGCGTCAGCTCCAGCATGTGCGCGCCGAGCAGCGGCTCCGCGTCCAGGATCGTGTCGATCGGCTTAAGGCCCGGAAGGTCAGCCCCTTCGGACGTGGGGAGGCCGACAATATATCCGGTTACCAGCCGTTGGCCGAGCGGGACGAAGGCCCGCTTCCCAACCTCGACCTGTTCCAGCAGCCGTGGTGGGATGGTGTAGGTCAGGACCTTCAGGAGTGGAACCGGCAGGGCGATTTCAGCGAGACTGTGGTCGGATTCCGCGGCCATGCCCCGACTATAGCCGAGGCGGCACTACCTGTAAAGGATCGCAAGGGAAATGGACACCGGGAAGATAACCTGGGCGTAAACACTATCTTGTCAACCTGTATATGAAGAGGATCGGTGCCTTGATGCCCATGAGCGGACGCGCCTGAGCATGCGACGAGTCCTAGCTGCCAGGACTTGAGCCCCCAGGCGAAGGATCAGGAAAAAAACGTTTCTTGAGGATGTCCAACAAGCCCACCGTCCGTCGAATGGCGAACCCGAAGATAAAGGCAATGCCGACGTTGACTGTAAGGGACACCTCGCTTGGGACGAAACTCGTGATGTCGGTGAAGGCAAAAAGGAAAAACACAACCGGAACCACAATGGGGGCAATCGCAAGCTCGGCCCAGAACATGAAGCCTTCTTCTGGCCTGAAGATGCCCTGGCTGAGGGAGCCCGAGATGTAAAAGAGAAGTCCTACAAGGCATCCAATGGCCGCCCACCAGGCGAGTTCGAACCAACGCCCTGGTAAGCTGGTCCAGAAGTAGGCTGTACTGAAGCTTTCTAGGTCAGCCTTCAGCTTCTTCAAAAAGTCCTGGTACGTCTGGTGAACGGTTGGATCATTTTGCTCTATCTCTGCGGAGACTGTTCCGAGGAGCCTGGACGTCTCAAAGGGGAGGGTAAGTGGCCCTCTGTCCTGGGTCTTGCTTTGCAGTTTCCCCAGGCTTTTCTTGAGTGGTTCCAGATCTGACTTGACCTCGCTCACTTTCTTGAGCTCACCTTCTTTGCCTTCCCCCTTTTTCGCCTTGATCTCCCCCAGCTTCAATTCGATCACTCTGGCCTGTTCCCAAACCTCGGTGGTCTCTTGCGGGCTGAGCCTGGATTGCCTCAACCAACCTTTGTGGAGGAGGTGATAAATACCGGCGGTGGCTACCAGCAGGATTAGGAAGCTCAGAAAGTAGCATCGACCCAGTCTCAGTTCATCCTGGTTGAAGCAACGAAGTTCCTTGAAGGCGGTGTCGAGACGCTCCCAGAGTTCTAGCTTTTCCTGCTCAGGTTTTTTCTCCCACGTCTCCTTATCTACCTTGCCATCCTTCATCGGGATCTTGTCTTGGGTGGCAGCTCCAGCAACTGTATTATCGACTTTGAGTCCTGCCACCTCAGTGCCCCAGTACTTGATCCGGTCCTCCTGCGGGAATTTCTTAAGAACGGCGGCCCTCGCCTTTAGCTGCCCCAGAACCTTTTCGAGCTTGGCCAGGAGGCTGTCTATTTCAGAGCTAGACGGAGAGAAGGACCTTACGAGGCTTCGAACATTCCATGACATGAGCGTCTCCTCTTCATTGCCGCGTTTGGCACATTCTGAGGGTTAGAGAATCAAATAGGGTTGCCAGTGAGATCCCACCTTTTTCACCCTGATTGGGATGCGTTTCACAGCCAGCGAATCCTCTCATATTATGAGCGGCCAACAGTCCAATTTTCTGACAGTCCACCAGAGGCAGACCAAATCGTTGTTAGCTATCGCCAGCGCCTTCCGGTTCATTGATCCCTCCTTGATCCGGTAAGAACTCTCGCTGCTGCCACCCGCAGATCCGGTGCAAAGAGGAGCCCCAGCGTGAAACACGCCCTTGGTGTGAGCTCCTTCATGTCCGCCTAACGCCAAGGCTTAGCCGCTGCTGGAAGCCGCAGCGTAGCGGAGACTGTGGGCAGTCGGCTGCAGCGCCTTGTCAGCGCTGCCGGGGGTACAGTCCATGTACATCGGTAACATTTTAGTCCGGGGACATGGGTATAACACGTTAGGCATACTTGTGGGCACCGAAGGAGGTGCCCTATGCCCTGGAGGCAAATGTCACCCATGGACCAGAAAACTCAGTTCATCGCGGATCATCTGCGGCGCACCCTGTCGATCACGGAGCTCTGCGAGCTGTATGGCATCAGCCGAAAAACCGGCTATAAGTGGATCGACCGGTACCTCAAGTACGGCCCCTATGGGCTCGACGAGCGCTCGCGAACACCGAGCAACTGCCCGCATCAGACCCCGGACTACGCCGTTGCCGCCATTCTTGAGGCCCGGCGGCGGCATCCCGCCTGGGGCGCCAAGAAACTGCTGGCCATCCTCGGCAAGCGCCATCCCACCTGGCCCTGGCCCGGACGCTCCACCGTCTGCGATATCTTGAGTCGCCACGGGATGGTGCCGAAGAAGCGCCAGCGGCGGCGCATCGGGCACCCGGGCAGGCCCACCAGCTCGATCCTGGCGCCCAACGACGTGTGGAGCGCCGACTACAAGGGGCAGTTCAAGACCGGGGATGGCCGCTACTGCTACCCCCTGACGGTCGCCGATGGGTACAGTCGCTATCTGCTCGGCTGTCAAGCCCTGCTCTCGACGGCTGTCGGGGAGGCCAAACCTGTGTTCGCCCGCTTGTTCAAAGAGTTCGGCTTGCCGCAGCGAATCCGCACCGACAACGGCGTGCCCTTCGCCACCAACACCCTGGCCCGACTCTCGCAGCTCTCCGCCTGGTGGGTGCGGTTGGGCATTCTCCCCGAATTGATCGAACCGGGGAAACCTCAGCAAGACGGCCGGCATGAACGCATGCATCGGACCCTCAAAGCTGAAACCACTCGCCCCCCGGCGGCGAACTGTTGTGCGCAACAGCGCAAGTTCAATCACGAACGTCCCCACGAAGCCCTGGATCTACAACCCCCCGCGTCGGTCTATGAACCGTCCCCGCGGGCCATGCCCGACCGGCTGCCCCCACTGGAATACCCCGACCGGTTCGAGACCCGGTACGTCAGCGCGAACGGGGGGATTCGGTGGAACGCCCACTGGGTCAACGTCTCCATCACCTGTGTGGGGGAGTATATCGGCCTCGAAGAAATCGATGATGGCATCTGGAACGTCTATTTCGGGCCGCTCACACTCGGATGCCTACTCGAAAAACACATGCGAATCGAGGATGCATTTGGTAGACTGAAACGCCATCTGTAACCCATGTCCCCGGACTTTTTTGTTACCTATGTCCCCGACTGCTCAATCACAGATGCACCGAAACTAGGGATACATGGCCTTGATCATCTTGACATCCTCTTGGGATAGCTTGACATTCGAGTTCGTGGGCCCGAGGCCATCGGAGAACAAGCCACCGTCGAACGAGTAGAGCATAATCGACTTCGGATCGTACTTCGTTGCCGAGAGTCCTTGGGGCGAGTACTTCGACAGCACATTGTGCTGGATATCCGCAGGCGTCCAGAAGTTTGGTGGCCCCTGGAAGTACTGCATCACCGCCTGCTTATCCCAGACGCGAGTGAAGGTCGGCGATTGATGCTCGTGTATGCAGCTGACAGCGTGGCCAAATTCGTGCAACACGACGCGGGAGTACTCATTATCGTCAGTGTTGTCCCGCAGCCATCCATAGTTCATCGTGGGCTGATGGAGAGGAAAGTACTGCTGGTTGAGAGCATCCCTGCCGACGGCTGACCACGAACCCGTGTCGGCATGGAAAGAGACTCGAATCTCGGCCGGCCCCGACGCTACAAACTTAAACTTGATGTCGGCGTACTGTTCCCATTGGTGAGCAACAACTTGAACCTTCTTGCGCATTTTCTGGCCACCATCCAAGAACCGGCATTTCAGGGTGGCGCCCTTAGGCCATTTCTTCGAATTGACGACGGCCATTCGGGCCACGTGGCCCATCTCGCTGGCGTTGAGCGATCGACCTGCATTCGCCGCCAGGAATTCACGCAAGGCTCGTCGCACCGACCGCTCTGGGTCCAACTCATTTGGAATAATGCGCTCGAAACAGATCTTGATCAGTCGCTGGGTGTCCCCAGCTGCACTTGACGAAGCCACTTTCTTGGCCATATTGACTCCCCCTGCTGATGGAAGGCACAGAAAGGATGATGGGATCCAACGGTCATGCTACACGCAACAGTGTGTTTACATTCGCGGCATCGAAGCCTCCTTTCGGATGCAGGATAGCTAGGTATGGACCGCTGCCTTGTTCGCCCAACTATTGAATATGATGGTCAGCATATCCTGGTCTTCACACTGCCCACGGCCACGGCGATTCTCTCGGGTGTTCGAGAACTTGCCAAGTTTCTCCGGATCCCGGCGTGGCTGACAATTATTGGTCAGCATACTCCGAGTAGGGCTGCGACGGACCGGGCGCCACGGTCAATGCGTCTGCCGGACTGCAGACTCCTTCCCCACGCAGATTGAAGACATGGGTGTAACTCATCCTCATGCTCATCTCCTTGTGGCCCAGCAATTCTTGGCCAGCCTGGATGCCACAGCGATTGGCTTACCGTTGAAGGGTTACTCACGGATCATCGAGCCTGGCTCAAATCAGGACCCTGCCGAGAGCCGAAAAAACAGTGGTCAAACAGTTCCCTACCGCCCTTTCTGCTTCTGCCTTCGTTCGATCTCCGCCAAAACCTGATCCAACTTTCCCTCGGGGTCCGGGACAGCATCCTTAATGGCGAGAGACTGCTCATACTCCTCGACCTCTCTCTTGATGTCAATAAGGTGCTTCTTGTATGGAGCGCTCTCGCGGTAGGCATCTGCCCGATCTCGAAGATCAGCGCCGATGAGCGCCCCGATGAAAAGCGTCAGCGCGAGGGCTGTCACCGCGGCCGCCGTGATCAGTCGATCAGCGGGGGCTATTTTCTCCGGAGCTTGTCGACTGACCAGATAGGCCGCGAGGCCACCGACCAATGAGAGAACGGCAGGAAGGAGTGAAGGGACCGCCGAGGCGCTGCTACTTGCCGCCAGGATACCGACCGTGAGCCCCAGGCTGGAGAAGCAGAAAAGGATCAGCAGGTTCTCCCATGTCGCCCGCATGCGCTCGGCGGGCCCGATCGAGAAGACAATCCATATCAGGAGGCTGCTGAGCAGAATCGGCACGGGCAAGAAGGCAAGGGTCTTGACTGCTTCGGGATTGGTCAACCAAGAGGGCATGATATTCCTCCACCCCCGACAGGCTATTTCCCATAGATTCTGAGCGGCGCGTTTCGCTCAGCAGGTGCAAGACTCTGGTCGGCTGTCTTCTCTTTCTCCACTTTCCGCTTCTTTAACGGCTCGAGGCAGATCTTGAGGGTGCGGAGCTGTTCATCGGTGAGCTGGCTGATCTTTTTGTTGAGGAATTGTCTACACTCCTTGGACCGATCACTGACTGATTCTGTCTGTGCCTCCGCTACCCACGATGCGATGAGCACGGTGACGATCATAATCAACACTGTCCCTGAGACGCATGCCCTAGCCTTTCTGTGTCCCCTCGCACCTGTGAACATGGCACCACCTTTTATGTCGTCGTGAAACAGCATTTCCCGAACCATGAGTGCACCGCCAAGCAACCAGTGAGAAGAACCGCGTATTGGATTATTGGCCCAACATAGGAATCTCTCTCGACCGGCTGGGGGCAAGAAGGATTCAGATCTTATGCTCTGTTTCGCAGCCCCTAGAGCGTTGACGGGGGGTTTTAAGCACGAAACCGCTGATATCGGATCGCCCGAGTGGGCCCTTGCAATTCCTCGTCACTGATCTGGCCGCTCGTATGGTTGCTAATCGAAGTGATCATGGAACTGCCTCCATCGATTCTTCATGGTTGATCCCTACCCCCCCCTCTGTCCAAAACAGTCTGCCGATTTGACCCCTGCCTATTATCCTTGTCCCCACGGGTATTCGCCCAGGCCCCAGCTTTCCAGCTCAAACTGCTCTCCATGGACCTGTCCGTTGCCGGTAGCGATCGTGAGTTTCCTGGACCGGACGTCCTCTCGAAACTCCGGCTTGGCGAAGTCGGCAACGGCGTTCGCGATAAGGATACGAAGCGCGCGTTCGTCCTGAGGCGGCCGGGCCTGCAAGGCGGCCCGGACCGCTGCGCGGGCATCAGGCCCGATGCCCCCGTTTTGGACCTGGATGTCGAAGCAGAGGGCGAGGGCCTGCTCCGTGTTCAGGCGATACCGCCGCGCGGTCTCCAGGGCCGGGTTCAAGTAACCTTTGTAGGCGTGCCGGATCTGGACTGCCTGCACCCCCTCCTGTTCCCCAAATCGAGCGAAGGCCAACCGCCAAGGCTCGATCACTTTGAACCTCTTCGGCCCTTCGCTGATGCGGTTCGCCCACGCCTCCTGCTCAGCCCTCGTGGCCCGCATGATCCGGATCAGCTCATCCGTCAGATTCCCGAAGGCCTCTCTCACCGCCCCCGGGTTGCTCTCGAATATCTCGAGGACGATTCGGCCCAACTCGCCGTGCTTCAAGGTGAAGCCAATCATGCCCCATGTGAGCCAGGCCCCGTCCCAGTTCCCCTGGATCATCCCGAACCCGTGACCTTCAAGGGCGGCGGTCAGTTGAAGGCAACGCTCTTGGACGGGCGGGATCTCCATCCTCATCAGCGATTGCCAAGTGACGTCATCCACCTTGCCCGTCGGCTCCAAGGTCTGCTCCATTTGATACAGGCTCACGGCCCGCTCAGTGCCGCCCCCATAGAGTCCATCCAGCGTTCCCGCGTAGTAACCCTCCTGGCTCAAGCTTTGCTGGATCTTATTAACGATCCCACCCCGGCATCCACGGGCGAACAGGGTCCTCGGCACAGCCTCCTTCCTCCCTCCCTCATCACCTGCGTTGCCCGGAAAGGGCCGCTTGCATCGAAGGTCGACCCAGCTTGCAAACCTTGACGTCGGAGTTGTTGCCCTTCTCTCTCATCGTCTCGCAGAGGATGTGCCTTCCAGATTGCTCACAGGCCTGACGGCGCATGCCCTTTGGCATTCGTCATTTTCCTGCCTTGTCCATCAGCCAGCACAGCGCCGCCCATTGGAATGCAGCGAGCCAAGCGATGATCAAGGCCGTAAGAAAATAGTCTAACTGCCACCAGGTCTGAAAGAGCCTTGGTCGATAAATCGCCACCAGTCCAAAGGCCGCCCAGTGGCCCAGGCAGTAGCCGCAGCTCGCGATCTTTCCCATCCAGGGATTCCAGCTTTTCACCCGGTCTCGCATGCTCGCAAAGACCGCCGCCTCGCTGAGCGTGAAGGCGATAGAGGCTGCAACCAGTGACAGCTGGGCCACCTGCTCCATCCCCTCACCGCCTGCTACGGCACCCGCTGCGGCAGTGCGCGACGGGCCTGAGAATGAAGCGCCTCTGCCTCACGTTGGGGACTTGCACGGCACGTCTCCTCTCAACAAGAAGTTCATCAATGACACCCAGGTACCACTGGAAATTGTCCCCGGCCACGCGGTCGAGCGGCGCCCCCCTCACGCCTTTTCACAAGGGAATACCCTCGAGCACCACTTCGGGGTGTCACGACAGTGGGGAGCCATTCAAGCGCAGGGAACATACGAGCCGCCTACGGTCAGCGAAGGCCGGGCAGGTAGATCCGCCTGCCTTTCCAATGATAGAAGTAAAGGCCGTCCTCGTCTGACCTGAGGTCCACCATCACTCCATCAACTGGCTCGAAGCCGGTGAGGATCCGGACGCTCTGGGGATCCTTGTCGGGATCGCTAACCACGAGCGGAACACCGAGGCTCAGCGCCCGCGGCCGTGTGGCCACCCGTGCCCGTGGAGGGACACCCCCCGTTCCACGGGTGTGGACCATGGGCCAAAGGGCGCCCCGTACCTATTGCAGGCGCGGCGCGCGACGGCGACTTCATTGCCTTATCAGGCGGTGGTTAATGCTCTGACGCTTCCCTGCTGCTGCAGAGCAGGCAGAAGGAGCTGAACCAACTCCCGCGGGCTGTCCGTTGTCTAGGCGTCCGTGGGCATCCAGCTCCGTGCGGCGGGCTCCACTCCGCGCGCGCTTGAGCTGCCGCATCCGTTCCAATGCCTTGCCACCCGAAGTGGCCAGTCCGTTGTCCTTGCGTTTGTCCCTGGGGTCCCTCACAGTTTACCTCCCTGTTGGTTAGAGGGCATTCCTGCGCCTGACGCATGCCGTCGAGGAGAAAGGAGGGCAAGGTGAGACTCCTGGGGCCATCGCCTAGACAATCAGGCCTTCGGTTGTTCCGGTGCCGGGTTGGATTTTTGCTCAGGAACCCTGCCGGCGGAGCGAATTGTAATGATCTTGTTCAACATATCGAACCAGAATGGGGCGCCCAACGAGACTGCCAAAGTCGTTAACAACCACCCGAGAAGATGGTAGCGGACGGCATGCAGCCACATCGCGCCCCACGCTGCGGCAGGCCTATCTCCAGGCCTCCAACCGGGCCACTGCCGGATACTATCGCCCGGTTCATCGGTCCAGCCAACCGGAACGCCGAGCCCCGAAAGCCTATTGATTCGCTTTTCTAACTCATCCACGGTTGCCTTCGTGCCTGTGCCTGGCTGCCCCGCCTCCAACTGCGCCGGCATCCCCTTAGCCAGTTCCTGTGCTTGGGCGACAAGCGCCGCGCGCAATGCCGGATCGTTCGAGAGGCTCCTTACGATTAGGATGCTATCCGCGTTCACTGCAACGGTGAACACGATGGCTAAGGTCACGTTGACCGCCTGCGCCTTTCGCTTGTACCAGCCGGCAACCCGATCCATCGAGTTATTGAACCAATTCTCGATGTTCTCCTTCAGCTTTTGCCCGTCCTGGCCGGCTTCCTCTGCTAACAGGCTCAGCACTCTCCGCACGTCGGGGTCGGGCACGTTGCTGATCAAGCTTCCGAGGTCCTTGGCTGGCTGAAGACCTCCCGGATTCAGATTCGCAATAACATCCACAAGAGCGAGGGCAAAAGTCCCGGAGGGGATATAGGACGGCCATCGGTTACTCTTGGAGAGCTTCTTGATCAGAGGATGGTCGTATAACTCTTGCGCCAGCGTGGGATTCAGGAGTCGTTGGAGCCCTTTCCGGAGGTTATCCGCGCGCCAGTTCAACCACGAGGCGATCAACTCACTTCCCGCTGTCACAAGAAGGCTCAGCAGGAGGTAGACGAAGACCAAGCCGATGGCAACGTCAAGTATCGTTGAACCAAACATGCTCCCTCCTTTCCTGCATTCAGGAGGGTCTCATGGCACTAGCGCCACATTTACTTTGAACTCGGTCCGACAACCGTGGGCGTTTGTGATCTTCCCCTGCTCGTCTACCGTGATCACCGCGAGCGGCGCGTAATGATGTGTGACCCCATCAGGCGGCATCGCGATGGGCAGTAGATTGCCTTGGCTGTCCTTCTCCTTCGGCCACTCCACCTCGCCCGTGGCCGTGCGCGCAGGGATGAGCCAATAGTCGCCGGTGCGATACACGTGCGTCTGCCCCGTACCGAGCTTTTGAAACTGAATTTGAACTCCATCCTCCAAGTCGAGCCAATTGTCGCTCGAGTCTTCAATGATCAGTGCGGCGTTGTCGCTTCCTAACTGCAGCCCGCCTTCGGCCGGGTCGCCAGCCTTCTGGTCCCATCGTCGCAAAAGCGGACGCTGGGTTTGATCTTTTCCCACTTTGGGATCGGGCGTGCCGCTCAACGTGACGGTCATGCTTGTCCGATCGACGGACTGGATCTGGAGAAGATTGCCGGCGAGGTTTTGCAATACGTAGTCGTCGTCCTGAACTTCAACCCAGTCATTCTCCGCCAGGCCATACCGTTCGTCGCGTCCCAGGGTTTCGAGTGTCGGAGTGTTCGTTCCGCCTCCCCCGGCGACAGGAAACACGACGGACCCGTTCTCCCGCGACCACTTGAATGTGGCCGCGCTGGCGGCATTTCCAGCCGGGTTACCGTCCTTGTCCAGCTTACCATCCCAAGCCGGCCCGCGCTTATGCACCTCGACGCGATAGAGCTGGTTCTCAGGCCCACGATAGCGCGCGTCCGGCGAAGCGGTGCAAGGGTCCGTAGAGGCTGTGCTCTGTTTGGCCATGGCTTTCAGTCTGCCGCGGTTGGCACCCAACAAGCTCGCAAGAAAGCTTGAGTCAGTGGGATTGAAGCCATCACACGGGTTATTGGCGCCCGGCTTGGGGTTTCCCTTGACCGATTTCACCTGCCACACGATTTTGGCTCGGGTCGCCGTGTCAGGACCGCCCAAGGCTACTTCTCGGATACTGTCATCTTCCACGTAAGTGATATGCCGTTCCCAAACATCGAGATGGACCTGGTAAGTGGTGCTTGCCGTGAGCGGTTCCGGAGACGGATAGTCGGGTTGGTGCAGGTAGGTAATAACACGGCGCAGCTTTGGGTTGCTGCCGCTTCCGAATTTGGGGGACGGTGTAAGGGTTAACGTCCGCTGCTTGGGATCAGCGTTGATCTGAACGACGACCGCGCTGAAGCTTGTTCCGGGCGTAGCGTCGAAGACCTCTGCGTACGAGTACGTATCCAACGGAGCACCGTCCAAGGTCCACGTGTCTGTCTTGAACACTATTCCCGCGCTCGTCAGCTGCTCCTGCGCCGGGAAGATAGCGATGGGGGTCGAATCCGCCTCGCAAAGAATGCCGTCCACGTAATAGTGTCCAAGCCCGATTTGGAAGTCATTAGGCGGAGTCCCCGGCAGCGCCTTGATCTCGAAGCCCAAGTGGTCCGCCGGGCCACCCTGCGTTCCGATCAAGTCGGCAGCCAGCGTTTGCAGGTAGCGAAGCAGAATCGCGGCCTGTTCGTTCCAGTCGGCGTCGAGTTGCACCCGCCCCTGTTGCATGAGCACGCGGGTAAAGTGCTGGAGCGGGTGAAAAGTGTTTCGCGTTAAATCAGCTTTCATGTTTCCCCCCTAACTCGCATAAATGATGCCGGCGTCCATGCCGGCGGGAGTGTACTCATCCAATCGGGCTCGGAGGTTCGCGGCCCGCTGAGGCTGATAGAGGTCGTGGAAGACTCCCATCTCGGACTCGTCGTCCGCCCCGCGCCGTATCTCCTCCGCGCAGGCGTCAGCAAGTTGGCAATATTGAGGTCTGCCGTAGTGAGCGCTGTTGAATTCCGGCTCCACGCGTAGCGTTTCGCTTTCGAGCAACGCGTCTCTTTCGTTCGCTGTAATGTCACCCTTCTTGAAGAGGTCGAGCACCGCCTTTTGCACGAGGTCGGGCTGGCACTCGTAGCGACGCGGCGTGCGCGACCCCGGCGTGACGTAGCAGAAGCGCATGCAGCCCTGCTGGCGACGGCAGGCGAGAATCGACCCCATCAATATGCTGTTTTCGGCCAATTCGATGGAGTGGGTCTGGATCTTGCCAAAGACCGTGCTGCGCGCGATTGTCAATACCGCGTGAGCGCACAGGCTACCCTCGGCGCCCAGCGCGACGCGGTCCCGGCTGGTGGCATCGAGGATGCTGTCACTGATCCGGATCAGCACAGGATCCTTCTTCACAGCGTCCCGGTCCACCTCAATCCTGCCGATGATGCTGTGCTCGATGGTGACGCAGTCCGGTGAGTTGATGAGTTCCAGCGAAGCTTCGGTGGGCCGCTTTGGTTCGCAACGACAGTGGAGTCCCCAACCGGGGACGAGCGTCGAGTGGCGGATCATCACTCCCGAAACGTCGCCTTCGACCTGGACCCCGCGTCCGGTGACCAGAAGGCCGTCGAGTGTAAACCAGGTGTCTGCCTCTCCGGTGACACTCAAATTGTCGGGCAGGGAAGTCTGCCAATCGAGCAAACGGATCACTGGGCGCTTGCGGTTCGCCGCGCGAAGCTGAAGTGTTTGCTTCGTTTTGAGCGTGATTCGGATGGGCTCCACGTACACGCCACTGTCAGTGATGGTGATGACCGCATTCTGCGGCTGATCGCTTTGCCACTGCGCGAGCGCGTCGTTGATCCGGGTAAACGTCTCCTGTTCCCCAACCATGTACATCTTAGAATCGGAGGGCTGGGCGATGGGGCGGTTGTATTCCCCGCCGCCGATGTCGGCACTGAAGCCGTAATAGTAGGAGACCCACACGCCTTGCTTACGTGCCTGACCCGGCGGAAAGATGATACGGCCCAACTGAGGATCCACCGCGACCTGGCGCGGCAGGGGTCGATAAGTCCAATCCGTAAGGTCGGCGGGGACGATCTGATCAGGCGGAACGGGCTGCCGGGGCGTACCGGTCCAGATCTGGAGGCTCTTGCCGTCACCGTAGTAGAAGGGCACACCGGACGTGGTTTTCCAGGATGTCTCACTCGCCCCCTGTGTCTCGAAACTGCGGCGACGAATCGGGACCGGCAGCTTGAGCTCGCCGGGCTGGAAGCCCGGCTCGGACAGTGGGCAAGTATACAAGGGCGTATCGTTACCAAGGACACTGAACAGGTAGCAGTTGGGCGATTCCTCCTCGAAGCAGTACGCTGGCGTCTGGGTAACCGAGTACGCCTTCAGGCGCCACACAAAGACACCCACTTCCGGGATGTTCCCCCTGCCAGGAAAGTGCCTGGAATTGACACGCCGGACATCTACCATATGGCCGACCTCGTCAAAGGGACCGTTCAGGTTTTCCAACGCATCGCCGTCGCGCAGATCAACTGTCCGCCCGCGGTCAAGGTGCAGGTAATCAATGTTCTGCGTCACGCCCAGCAGCCGATAGAACTCGACGGCTCGTGCGGGCCATCCCGCCACTGCCTCGGCCAGCTCTTCAAGCAGTCTCACCGTGCCCTTGCGGCGGCGGTAGCGGATCGTATTGGCCACTTCTTGCCGCGGAATCAGGATGCGGTTGCGCGCTTCGACGCGCGGCGTCGCCTCCGTCAGCTCGCCGGTATCGTGGATCGGCTCGTAGCCAATAAGGCTGCCGATGTAGGGCACCACCCAGTCCTGGCAGGTCTCGATGAACCAGTTCTCTTTGAGCTGGGCGATGTCGTCTTCGACGACGTTCACCTGCTCAGCGATCACGCGCAGCAGAGCGCGCAGTGGATATCCCTGGTCCGCATCGCGCAGGCGGTAGACCGCCGGCAGCAGCTCATACAAACGGTCAGCTCGGTCACTCATTTCTCAGGCTCCGTTCCCAATCCGCGTCAGGATCAAGGTGTCCGGAATGTCCGGCGTCAGGAAAACCAGCTCCGCGGGCAGAATGCGCTTGCACGGATCGCTGATGATGGAGAGATCCACTGAAGTATTCACATGCGCGAGTTCGGCGCGGACGTACGGATTAAGCGTCAAAGTTCCCGCGAGAGCCGCCAGTTGCGGGACGGTGATGTCTTCCGCCACAGAATCAAACACCTGAGCGTCCACGTAGGAGACGCCCTGCACTCCCTGCATCACGCTCACCGCCTCGCTCAAGAATGCGCTCTGGCCAAGGTCGCGCCCGTCAAAGCTGAAAGCGTCGAGCATGGCGGCGCGGATGTTTGGCTCAACCGACTCCCACTGATAGTCGGGCAGCACCTGCACCCCCGCGGCCATCACCAGCAGCTTGACCTTGCGCACGCAGACCTGGATGGGCAAGTAAGGATCGCCGAGCTGCTCGAGTGACGTCACCGGGTTACGGTAGAGGTCGGAGTTCCGGTCGATCGGAATGTCGTCAGCGCCGGCGATCGTGACGTGCACCACCTGGCGGCGCCCGTCGGAGATCCGGACGGCACTGGCCTTGCCGATACCGGCGTAGGTGCGCGCGAAATCCGCGTAATCCTTCACCGATACCAAGCGGTCAAGCGCCATCACAGCCATGGGGGTGTTGCGGCGCGCCTGATCGGCGCTGTCGCGATCGGCCCCGCCGCTGGCGGGCAGCGGGTTGATCACCCCCTGCGCTCCCAGCGGATGCGTGGCGAGCTGACTGATTTGCGCGGCCTTCACGTTGCCGTTCTTGCCGATGCCGTAGCGGTAGACGGCTTTGACGTTGGCGCTGCCGGTGGGCAGCCGCGCTCCATGCTCGCCATTGCCGAAGACCAGGGACGCCTTATCGGCGTCGTTCGTGCGGGTGATATAGCCTCGGTCCCGAGGCCCGAGCGCCTCCAGGTCGTCCACTTCGTGCCACTCGACTTCGTTCACCCGTGTCACCAGCGTGCTCTCGGCGCCTGCGGCCGTCGGCGCGGAAAGGTAAGTCAGCGGCGACTGGTGCAAGGTGAAACTCTGGAACGCCAGGCTACCGTCCCCATCTCCCAATATCTCGCCCACGGTCTGGCTGTGCGTGGCCTTGGCCACGTTGCCGTAGATCGTGACGCTAATGGTGTCGTACCTATAGGCGAGCCTTTGCGCCAGCGTAAGGATTGTGTGCAGCTTTTGCGACGACACACGCCACGCAAAAAGCTTCCTCTCTTCCATCGCGCGCTCAATGTTTCCTTCCTTGAAAGGAATTCCGGTGCCGAAATCGACCAGCAGACCCTGGAAATCCTGGAAGTTGCCTCGACGCTCTTCCGGTGTCGGCACATATGCGTTGGCATATACTCCCGGCGCCAGTTGGACCTGGTCGCAGTACTGCTGATTGAGGAATTCCGGAACCCCAAACTGTTTGAAGCTGAAATCTCCGCGCAGCTCACCGACGACCAGGCGGTCTCCGAACGCGTTCGCGTTGGTCGTGTAGCAGTACTTGATAAATGGGGGCACGCTCGACGGAAACTGGACGCACCCCGGCGCCTGCGAACCTTGCGCGACGCCCGAGACCATCACCAGTTCGCTCGCCGTCACACCGCTGACATTGGGGATGTCGGTACGGTTCCCGGAGACAATGATCCAGCGTCCGGCCTCGATCCCGTCGTACACGTCGTCCAGATCGAGCGTATCTCCCTCCACGTCGGTGTCCAGCGGTTCTTCGATCAGGTCCAGCGCTTCGGTCTGCGTATAAACTACCGTACCGCGCAAGATGAGAGGCGAGATCGTCCCGTCCGTCAGGATCTTCGTGAGCTCATCTGGGTCGAGATCACTCAGCCAAGCCGGATCCAGCGTGAGAAGCGTGACCTTGGCCGTGTACCCGGTCTTTGTATCCATGTTAGAGGTCTTCACGCTCATCACCTTGTGATAGCTCTGGTAACGGCCAGTCTCGGATCCTTTGGAGTCGATCACGGGGCGATCGATCACCGCCCAACTACCCGGCCTGATCTGATCGTAGGTGGCGTCCAATGGCACCGCTGTTGGGACGGATTTGTCGGTGCTGCCCAACAGTGCTGGCCAAACGGTGCGGATCGTCGGTGCGATGAAATCGGTGGTGGTGATGGGGGTGGGGGGCTGGGACGCCGTACGACGGCCCTTGGGGTTAGTGTCCGGCACCGTTTTCTTTATTGTCACCTTGCCGGTGTAGCTGCTGGCAAACAAGGTCGCCTTGGTACGGGCCGCCTGGACTTCGACCCGGCTCTGCGGCGTCTCCACGCTGGTCCAGGCCTGGTAGAGCGTCGACGCCACGGCCGGCTTGAGCGCGGCGAGCAAGCGGGGGGCAATATCGGATTGCGGCGAGAAAGTCTGCGTGACCGACCGGACCATACGCAGGGAGTTGGCCGGTTGCACCGAAGGAGCCAGCGCGAGCTGCCCTACGATTGCGCCAAGGTTCGCGAGCGGCGAAGCCTTCAGAGTCGGAGGAATGAATTGGAGCGTGCCTCTACCCCCGCTTGGAGTCACCGCTGAGTGTACCGCACTTATCTGCGCTCGAAGAGTCTGCAGGAGATGCCCGGTCCACGCCTCAATCCGTGTGAAACCCCGCTTAGCCGCGATGTCAAGCTTCTCGAGGACCCGCGCGATAGCTCCGCGTATCAGATCCACCGCAACCGTTGGGCTCGGCGCCTGCGTCAGGTTGCTGATCAGGGTCGGCAGGATGTTGGTGCCGATGTCGCCGGCTATATCGCTTCCGGGGAAAAGAAACTGCGCCTTGTCGATGAAGAGCTGCAGGAGGGCCTCTGCGTTCTTAAGAGGATCGTTGTCGAGCATCAGAGGCTGTTGAACGAGCGTCACTTCCGTCCGCTTGTGGTCCGCCTGCGGGTCCACCACCTCGGCCAACCGCAGATGCTGCTGCGCCGGTCTCACGCCCACGCCAGTGTCAGTGCCGAATACGAATAGCAGTCCGTCGCCGGTCTTAAGATTGGTACCGATACCGTCGAGGTACACGGTGTCGATCACATCCGCTCCGGTCACCAGCAGCGGCGGGTTTGGCGGGGCCGGGTTGGGTGGCGTGATCACCTGCGGACGTGTCAGGCGAGGCTTCAGGTTGTTCCACGTATCTCGCGCGGCCAGCTTGTCTGAAGTCTCAAAGAACTGCGCCGTCTCGCCAGTACCGGGGATACTCTGGGCGCGCGTGCCGGCGGGGATATCGCCCTTGAAGCCGTTGATCACCGTGAAGGCGAGATACACGCTTGCGGCCACGCCGGGGCGCAGCTTGTATCCCACCAACCGCGCCAGTTCCAGCACCGAGCGGCGCTCCGTCGCGGTGAGGAGGTAGCCTTCGTTGGCGATACGCTCCTGGTAGAAGGTGAGCACGTCCGCGACCGTCGCCCAGGCGTCGAGCAACGCAATCGAAGGGTCGCCCGCCTCGCGCGTGGTCAGTTGCTTGAGCGGGTAGATGCGATCCGGAACGCCGCTGCCACTCGCCGGAGGGATCTCTAGGTACAGGTTCGACAGCCGCGCCACCATGCTCTCCAGGAACGTCGCGTAAGTACCCACCCGGTAGGCGATGGCCCTAAGACCCGGCCGGTTGACTTCCGGCTCTGGCGTGACGATCTGGATGCCAGCGCAGCAGCGGCAGGGCTGTTTCGTGCAGCCACAGGCCTGTTTCATCGTCCACCTCTCATCGTGAGCACCAGGCGCCCGTTCTCGGGGAAGTCCGGGTCGTTATCCAGCCGCGCGACCTCGAAGGGCCCGAGTGCGAGTACGCCGTGCGGCGGGAGTTCCTCGCCCGGCACATCGGCGCCTGGTGCGGGCTCCCCGAGTTCGTAGCGCTCGAGGGTCGTCACCTGCACCTCCTGGACGCCGGGCACGGCCTGCGCCGCGGCCACGATCCGGCTCGGGTAGATCCCTTGGCCAAAGGTCAAGTTGTCGGGATGGAAGAAGCCAAGCCGACCGTCGGGCAGTACGCGATTGCTGAAGACGTCGAGCAGCACCGCTTCCACATGGCCGCGCAGGTACTGCGGCAGCACGCATACCGCCAATCCGAGGTCGAGCCCCACGTACTGCGCCGGCTTTACCTCGAGGTCATGCCCGATGCGCCGGTAGGGCTCGAGGTACGCGCTGATCTCCTGAAGCAACTCCGCGTCCACCTCCTCCGTCCCCAGCGGATCGATGGCCACCAGGGCTTCGTACCAACTCCCGGTCCAACGCAGCGTGCCCTTGGCCCCCTGGAGCCTGCGAAAGGGCACAAGGCAAATGTCCGGGCCGAGTGGCGTCGCCTCGCCGGGCTCTTCCTCTTCCTCCGCTCTGGGGTCGTGCGCACCCTCCCCAGAGGGCAGGCCCGTTTGCGAGGCCACAACGCTTCCTTGGCTCATCGCGGCGGCGAGCAACGCCGGTCTTTCCGCTAGGCGGCGATCATTATCCGCCGCCAGCGTGGCATAGTCGTCCGCGGTGATGGCGCGCTCCAGGACTTTGCGGAAAGCATAAGGCGCAAACGTCTTCGCTTCCGCCAGCGGCTCCGGAGCCGTCCCGCCCGTCGCAGGCAAAGGATTGCGCGGCACAAGGTTCCCGACGCCCACGTTCAACTGGCGAAAGACAAGATACGTGATCGTCTCGGCCCCGACGTTCCCGGCAGGGCCATTGCCAACACGGTAGGAGGCTTGGAAGGCGGTTCCTGCGTCCGGCATCCGCCCCAGTTCGCCATCGCCGAAGCGGAGATGCCCGTACCCGTCATTGTCCATCTCGACCACGAAGTCGGGATCGCTGGGCCCGCTTTCCAGCAGATCCTGCTTCGGGGTCCAGGTGGTGACGACCGGGCCGTTCGGCGTGGCTTGCGTCGCCGTGAGCGAAATTCGCGGCAGCGCCTGGCGTGGGTCCTGCACGATGAGCGCGCTCGCGCATCCGCAAGGCGGGAGCGGTTGGCCGAAGGTCAGCGGCCGCTCCTTCAGCGTGTGGCGGAACTTGCCGGGCACGATCACGGTTTCCGGTGGCTCGCAATCGGTGGCGCAGCGCTCGGTGCTGGATCGGGTCGGGACAGGGCCAAGCGGCTCGCCAATTTTCGAGCCGTTGTCCACCAGGATCACGTTGCCACGGGCTACGCTGATCTTCTCGCGGCAGGTGCAGTCCGGAGGGGGCATCTGGGCCGAGATACAGAGTGGGAAGCTCAGCGCATCCTCGGAGCACCATTCGATTTCCACCACCGGCTGGCCGTAGTCGGGTCCGTACGGATGGTAGAGCGGGTCGACCGCCGCCGTTACCTTGGTCAGCCGTACCGCCTGACGATGCTTGGGATCTGCGTCGGCGGAATTGCCGGTGCCGGGTCCGATCACCTCTTCGAAGATCAGCACGTCCCCCACATGCAGGTTCAGCGCGCGCATCATTCCCGGCGGCCCATCGCTTCGACTTACGACTTGCGTGCTGGGTTCCGATCCAGGTTGAGCGGCCGCTGACCCTTTAGCCTGTTTATCGGGTGCGGGCGCGGACACCCATTGGTCGAGCAGTGTCGCCGAGGTGGCGCCTGTCGCCAGGCAGCACTCGCAGTCACCCCACGTATAGAAATGAATCTCGCTGTGCTCGGCGTGGATCTGGATGGGTTGAGTGGGATCTTCGACCAGCGGCTCGAACACCTCGTAATCGCCCGGCGGAACCTTCGCCCAATCTGCCGGCTGAAGAACATGCGTGTCCGGCGCGCCGGGCAAGCCAGTAGTGAAAAACATCTGTCCGGGGAGGCCGAGTGAGCCGTTGGTGTGGCTGTGAATGGTCACCCAGGCGCGCGAGTTGCACCCCTCGTGCATCGCGTAGTCCACGAGGCGGACGTGCCGGCGTACGGAGATACGCTGCCGCGCCGTGTCCAGGTATGCTTCCGTGGCCACGGCGTCCTGATAATAGCTGAGGTAGTCGCCGACGCAGGCCAGGAGTTCGACCAGCATGACGCCAATGTCGGGGACGTGCGTCTCCTGCCAGTCCGGCATGATCAGCGCCAGACGGTCGAGGATGAGCTGGCGGAAACTGCCATAGTCCTTCGCCAGGTAGTTGATCTCGGGCCGCGGGCGCTGCGGCGGCGGGCAAACCTGCTTCGGCTTGCAATCGAGGTCACTGGGACACGCGGCTTTGAAGCTGAACTCCACCTCGTCGTACCGCGGGTCAAAGCCGTCCATCGGTTGGTCGGTGGGACGGCCCTTGTCGTCCAGCTTCACCAGGCTGAGCGTGTAAGTGGAGAAGTCGCCGGGCTTGTCCACGCGCACTTCAAGGTAATCGTCGAGCGTGTCATCTCGCTGGCGATGTAGCCGCACGTCCGTCACCTGAACGTCGCGAATGCGGCGCCCGCCGGCGATGCGCACATTCGCCTTCTCGATCTTCTGCGGCGCCTTGCTAAGGAAGAAGACCTCGATCATGAGCTGGTCGTCGCTCACTTCGACGAAGTCGAGGCCATAGAGCGCGGCGCCGCGCACGGCGTCGCGGCGGCGTTCGTCTCGGCAGTGCAGCTCCAGATCGTTCATTACGCGCTCCGCACAAAGGTCTCGGTGCGGCCCTGCTGCGTGCGCCGCACCACGTACTTCACTACTACGCTCAGCGTGGAATCCTGAGCGGTAACCTCGAGCTGCTGCAGGTCGATCAGATCGCCCAGGTACCGTTGCAGCGCCGCTTGCATCGTGAATTGGAGCGCCGCCGCCAGCTCAGGACTGTTCGGGGCGAAGACCATCTGCAGCAAGCCGCTGCCAAAATCCGGCCGGTTCACGCGCTCGCCGGGACTCGTGAAGAGCAACTGCTCGATCATGTCGCGGATGTGGTCGTCATCATCCGTCGTCGCCGTGCGGCCACGTCCGTCAAAGTGAAAAGGGAAGTCGATGTTCATGGTTGCTCACCGCTCCTACATTCCCGTCACTCGTGCCTGCGTCGCCAAAATCAACAGCGGCGTGCCCGTCGGCGCGCAGATCGCCTGGCTGCTGAATACAACCAGCGGTTGCCCGTTCGACAGCACCCGTGTGGATCCCACAATCCATTGCGCTGTCACGCAGGGTCCGTTGCCACCGGGCGGTGGTGGAAACGCGCATCCCGCCACCAAGTACGGTGCCGCTAGCGTCACCGTCGGCTGTCCCATCACCGTGACCCGTGGGTTGGGAACGGTCGGCTGCGCCTGCCCGCCATGCGCGCAGGTCACGGTGGCTCCTACATGGACGAGAAAACCCGGCACAACTTCCTCCCTTTACACCACCACCAACGCACCGGCGTTGATCGTTACGCTCGGTCCGACCATGACGATGCTCGCCCCTTTGCCGTTCTGGATGTAGATCCCCGTGTCGTTCACGATGATCGTGGCGCCGGTCGTGCTCTTCAGCATGATGCCGCCCGTTGGGCCGGGCAGGTCGCTGACGACAATGCCGTTCTGCAGGGTCGTTTGAATCACGATGTTCGGGTCGCCAGGAACCCCAGCCAGCGCCAGGACTGGCACCTCTGCGGCAAGGCCCCACCAGCCTCCCGTCCACACGGGACGGTCGGGATCGCCAGCCTCGAACTGCAGCCACACGCCGGAACCGATCTGCGGCACCATAAACGTACCCATCTGCTTGCCCGCGATCGGGACGCTGGGCATCGCCCATGTGGTGGGTGTGATCCCGCTCACGTCCGGCACGATCACCATAATCCGTCCGATCTGCAACGGATCGATGTTGTTCACCACCGTGCCGCGATAAATGCCGTAGTACTTGGGCCCCTCTTTCATATGCTCACCGTCGAAACAGAAGACCCCACGCCGCCGCGAGCGAGACTGAAACTCTGCTTGTACTCGCCACGCTTGATGTTGTGGGTGACGCTCTTCACGTAATATTTGCCGTCGTAATACGAACCGGCACCGCGCACCGCCGCGAGCTGCCGCGCCTTGAACACGCGCCCATAGCGTAGTACGTCCAGTTGTCCGCTGCCGCTGATGACGTCCGCCGTCTTGAAGAGTGAGGCCAAAGCGGCCAGCGCCGCTCCCGCTGGACTCTCGTTGGCCGTGGGTTTCAACTGTTCGCTCTTCAATGGCGTGGGAGCGTGCGCCGCCAACGGGGCCTTCAGCAAGTCAATATTAGGTACGGGAATGGGAATTGGGATCTTGGTGTTGGGCTCGATAATGGTCACAAAGTACTGTGTGGCCAAGGTGCCGTCATAAGAGAAACTCAGCGAATCGATGTTGCTGCTGCCGTCGAAGTTGATGCTGAGAGCAGGTTGCATACCGCCAAACATCTTGCTCAGGTCCGGACCCCAATACGCCATGCTCATTCCCAGCTGCGGGCCCGGATCCAGGTAGAAGACGGCCCCCTCCTCCCGCGCCATGCTGCTGACGAAGCTGTAGTCTGTCCCAACTTGCTTGATGAAATGGTCTAGCGGATTTGCGAAATTGGGTATGCTCGCCGGGATCGCCAGGGGCAGCACACCCAAAACCGCGTACTTGGCTAGGATGATCTCGACGATCACAAACTTCGGCAAGGCGGGGTAAGGGATCCCCGTGAGGTCAAGGAAATCCATGAGCGCCGTGAGATCAAGCCCCGTGATGGTCAACGTCGCTTTCCCGGGGGAGCTGCTTGGCGTGACGTCTTGCTTGGTAATGATGCCGTCCATCAGGACTTCGGTGGTTCCATTCACCGTAACTGCAATGATCACCCGCTTGCGTGGATCGAAATAACCTGAGACCAGCATTTGCTGGATCGCCGACTGCTTGCCCAGCGTGAACTTGAGCTGGAACCCGCCCTGGCTGCCGACGGTCGAAGTCACCTGGACTTCGGTCAGCGCGTCAATGACCGCCTGCGGAACGGGGCTGGCCGTGAAGGGTCCCATCATCAACGTGAGATAAAAGCCTCGGTTCATAGCAACGTTCCGGAAATACCCTCGGGCAGCGTGATGCGCAGTTTACGTCCAATCGTTTCCACGAGTTCTTCGGGGCGCATCGCGTTGTTCGCGTCGGCGATCCGCCAGAAGAGCTCGGGGTCTCCCAGATACTTGGCCGCGATGTTGTCCGGGCGCTCGCCCTGCGTCACCGTGTGCTCCTGCAGCAATTGGAACCGCTCCGGCGCCGGCAGAAAACGGCGGCGCAGAAAAACGATGGTCCTCCCGTCCGCGCTCGTCATCGTCGCCGGGTCAATCCCGGAGTATCGGCTGGTCGCGGCAAAGAGCGTGTTCTTGAGCGAAGTCTGCGCAAGCAGTGCTTGCACCGGATCGGTTGGCATTCCGTTGCTCATGGAATTCCTCGGATTCCCAGAGCGGCGAACGTGCCGCCGTGATACAGCTTGGCCAAAGTTTCCTTCTGCTGCTGATAGACCATGTAGAGACTGCCGCCCTTGTCAGTGAAATTCAGGTCGTCAGTGCTGAGCACGCGCATTCCCAGGCTTACCTTGGCACGAATGGGATTGAGTGCCGGGTCGAATGCCTCCTCGGTGATGCTGAAGTCCGTCAGCCGCATCGGCACGATGCGGTTGGCGCTCCACACGAACAACGTCAACGGGGCCTGCATGGGCATGATCTCGAGTGTCCCCGTCTGGGCCAGGTTGAAATTGTTTTGCAGCGTGGCACTCGCGGGATAAATAATCGTCTCCAGCGCCGTGAGCTGGGGAAAAATGCCGTTCTGCACCGTGTTAGGGTTCTGATCGGGAAACTCCAACTGGTCGGTGGCGTCAATCTCAGCGTCGAGCTTGAAGGTCTCGACCGGCGGCCCTTTCAGACGCAGCGCCTCGGATCGGTCGCCGCCCTCGTCCGCGCCTTGGATCTTCAACGTGCGCGACAGCGTGTCCGGGTTATACTGCAGGACGATGATGCCGTTGGGCAGCACGTTGAACGTGTCCGGATCGAGCAGCACCAGGCCGCCCTTGAGCACCCGCGGTGAACCGGGAAAGGTGGTCATATCTCTAATCTTCCCCAAGGGGCATCGTCTGAACAAGCTAATAGCTGGAACACGCCCAAGTCACCTCACATGATTTCTTTCTCACCAGAGTATGGCCACGCTTCCTGGGCGGAGAAGGCTGTTGAGACGCTTGCCACAAATTGGCGACCATCTTGAATCCGTGCCTCCGCTCAGTATGCCGAATGCCACGCCTTGCCATATCCGAACCCATCGCCGATTCGGTCATGGCGTCGCGAAGTACTCGATCTCAGAAATAAAGATGTTGCTCTTGATGTAGGCGTCGTCAGCATTCGGGTTAGTTTCCTGAGCCGTCCGGGACTCGATGTCCCTGCGTGAGAGCTTGTAATTTGGCCCGACAATCCAGGGAAACTTGCGAACAAAGATCCCGACCTTATAGAGCGGGTGTGCCGCGTACTCATCCGGGCCGAGCTTTACGGTGTTCTCATTTTCCCATGCAGTCCCTAGGGCCTTCGGATCCGCGTTCGTCCATCGAACGCGACTCCCAATCGGCGCCTCGGCCAGAATCTGCTCGACTCCTCGCGGCTCGATCTGGTGATCCGTGGAGCGGATCATTTTGTCGCCAGCACTCGTTCGTGTGTAAAGCACTTTGGTCACAACTCCGCTTGACGCGCGACGCCTCAATTCAAGTCGCTTTCCGCCAGTTTGAACTCGCTTCCTGAAGCCCTCGTCGCCCAGCGTGTGGCGCAGCGCGTAGAGTTCTGTAATCTGGACAAACTCCGCGCAGGCCACATGCCATCGCTCTTGGTGATCGAAGAGTTCGTCGATAGCCTTGGCGGGGTCGGCGCCTTCCATTAGGACCAGTTTGCAGCTTTTTTTGCCGCTACCATTGGAATCCGTGTCAATTGCGGGTTCCCAAAACCTCTGGTCGTACCAGTAGTCGAAGCTCTTGGTGGGATCACCGGAGAGCGGAGGAACGCAGAGTGTTGCCACGTCTAGCTCGCCGGTCCCTGCCACACCAAAGCTAACACCCGATAATCGGTCGACCGCTTCCTGAACATATTCCTCATACGTTTTGTCAGACTTGAATGCGCCGGCCAGCGCGGCGATACCAAGGCCCAGTGCAGCCACCCCGCCCGCCACGGCCAGTCCAATTCCAGCTGCCTTGGCGACATCTCCAAAGTCTCCCTGCATGACCCCGTTGGGCGACTCTCTGACCTCAACCGCATCACCGTTCATAATCCGCTGAACGGCGCTGGCTGCTTCTTGCTCGGAGGCATCCACCTGATGACTGATCGCTTTGAGAAATGCCGGAGCCGGATTGCCTTGCCTGCGATTTTGGACCACGTGCGTCAGTTCATGCGCAAGCAATCTTCTGCCCTCGCCGAAGTGAGAGGAAAATCTCCCCGCGCCAAACACCACGTTTTCTCCGAGCGTGTACGCACGCGCATTGACCGCTCGCGCCGACTCCGCCGCCCTCGCGTCCGTATACACACGAACCTGGCTGAAATCGTGGCCGAAGCGCGGCTCGAAGAAGGCGCGGGTGGCTGGATCGAGCGGCTGGCCGGGCGAGCGCAACACTTCATGCACGATGGGCGACACGCCATTCGAGTTTCGAGTTTGGGGTTCCGGACTTCGAGTTGCGGGCTGCAAGGTCTGCTTCTGCTTGCTGCATTCTTCGCACTCCCCGCCGCTCGCGTGAGTCCCGCAGGCGCACTTGCGCTGCAAGACACCGCTTCGCACGGGCGTGAACGCCGGTGGGGTTGCCCTCTGTCGCAGCATAGTCGAGTGTGCGTTCATTCTTTCCCGACCTAAGGAACAGGTGGCGCTTCTAACAATGCCCCGCTTTTCACCAAACCCGGGGCGATATCCTTGGCAAACTTCTCTTTCGAGGGCGCTTCCAAACCAGCCGGCACCTTTTTCACCTCACCTGTCGTAATATTCACCGCGTCCTTACCGCCTGCCGGTGTGTACTTGCCTGCTTTGAAGTTGCGAATGATATAAAAGGAACCCAAATCGTGGTACTTTTTGTCAGGCTCGGTCCTGTATTTGTAATGTTGGTGACAAACCACGCTACATTTGTCTTTTCCACTGCCTTCCAGAAAGCTTGTCGGCAGGCGAGTGACGTGTCGATCGATGAAGGTATCAGGCCCATCGGTCACCATCATCCCGGTGGGAGGATCTCCGCTTGTGCCAAAGCGACCGACCTCAAGACATTTGTTACCAGTGCAGAAATCGTGCGCAGGACAGGTGTTTGACACTTCGGTCAAAAACTCCTTCGTACACTCTCCTTTCTTTTGCCCCGCAGTATAGTCGCCCGTAGGGGTCAGCTGCATCAGAGTCACTGCGCCGAGATTGGTCAGGAATTTCTTCTTGTCATCGTCACTCTTGAGATCAGCGTGGCCGAACGGCTTCGTCTCTTTGAGCGTGATCCCAGTTGGCACCTGCCGCTGAATAACGAACGAGCCGACAAGTCGATGAATTTCCGTCCCCCGGTCTGCCAATGAGACAGTCGGTCCTCCGTAGCCTGGTACAGCAGGAGTTCGCGTTTGGATTATGGTGCTTGCTATTTGATCCGCTTCTTGTTCGGAGGCGTCTTCAGGTTGACCGAGAGTCAGGTTCTGCCTGGGAGGGTTACTGAATTCTTGCTGCTGTATCACGTGGGTGAGTTCATGGGCGATGATCTGGTTCCCTTCAGGAGAGCCGGGTTGATATCCATTCTTTCCAAAGAAGATATCCCCCCCGACAGTATACGCCAGCGCATTCACTGCCCGCGTCGACTCAGCGGCGCGAGCGTCCGCATGCACGCGCACCTGGCTGAAGTCGTGGCCGAAGCGCGGCTCCATGAAGGCACGGGTGGCGGGCTCAAGCGGCTGGCCTGGGGAGCGCAGCACCTCGTGGACGATTGGCGGCACGCCATTCGAGTTTCGAGTTTGGGGTTCCGCGTTTCGAGTTGCGCGTTGAAGCGACAGTCGGTTTTTACTGCACTCGGCGCACTCCGCTTCCAGGCTAGATGATCCCCCGCAGGCGCACTTGCGCTGCAACAGACCTCTATGTATCGGCGTCCACGCCTTTGTAATCGCTTTTTGGGGTAGCGCCATGGCGCGGTTGCTCATTCTGCTATTCCTCTCTTCATATCGAGCTTGAGAGTCTCCACCGCCGGCCCCGTGAGGCGCAGCGCTTCCGAACGATTGCCGCCTTCTCCGCCGAGGCTTTGCACCTGCAGCGTGCGGCTGAGCGTCTCCGGATTGTATTGCAGGACGATGATCCGCTGCACCGCCGACGTGTCCGGATCTATCAACACAATGCCTCCTTTGAGCGGGCGGGGGGAGCCGGGAAAGCTGGTCATGATTTACTCATCCTTTCAAACTGCACGATCCGCAGGAGGCTCCCAGCCCGGGTAATAGGGCGGGAAATCCCCCATGTCCGACGGAATGGGTAAGCCTGGCGTCGTTGCAGGCAACGACGTGGCTGGCTTCACGGGGCATTTGATTTCGATGACATCGCTATAAGTGACCGCTAACCCCGAGCCGGCCGTGTCGTCGATTGTCAGGTCGATCTTCAAGAACCCCCTTTTCGCCGCCGGGATCCGGAATTTCGAGGGAAAACTCGTTCCCAGCGGATAGGTGCTCCTGACAAACGACGGCGCGGAATCGGCGACGCTGATTCGGTAACTCCCCTTTTTACCCGGCGGCCCGAACTGAAAGGTAACGGAGACCGCCGGCGGGCGGGGCCGGGCCACGCCACCATCCACGTAGAATGCCACGTCGAATTCAACTGCCGAGGACGTCGGGCAGACCCTCGGCTTAATCACCGGGCAGTACCGGCTGTATAAGTCGAGTCTCGCTGGCGTGCGATAGCCCCAGCAGGATGAGCCAGAACTGTCTTGGAACTGAATCGCTGGGTAATCCGGAGGCAACGCCACAGGTGCAACTACGGGACCTCCGGTGCCTCCCGTGCCTCCGCCTTCCTGTCGCAGCACGCTGTTGGGTGTAGCACGCCCAACATTGGCCAAGGGAGAGCGGGACCCCTCGGCGACGGCTGTTGTTGCCGCAGCCGCTTGTTGTTCCGAGGCATTTCCGGTTGCGCCCAACTCCAGCGTGGAGCCGGGTCCCCACCTACCCCCGCCTTGTTGCTCAACGTGCACCAGCTCGTGGGCCAGAAGCCGCCGTCCTTCACTGCTTTCCGGCGCATACTGCCCTGCGCCAAAGACAACATCCCGCCCCACTGTGTAAGCCAGCGCATTGACCGCCCGCGCGGACTCCGCTGCCCGAGCGTCGGTATGCACACGCACTTGGCTGAAATCGTGGCCGAAGCGCCCCTCGAAGAAATCTCGGGTGGCGGCATCCAGTGACCGGCCTGGGGAGCGCAGCACATCGTGGACGATGGACGGCACCTCGGAAGGATGAGGGCTGAAGGATGAAGGGTGAAGCGTTGCGCGTTGAAGCGACGAGCTTTTCTTCTGGCACTCTCCGCACTCGCCTGTCATGCGGGGCATTCCGCCGCAGGCACATTTGCGCTGCAGAAGGCCGGAGAAGGTGCACGCTTTACTGAGCTCCGTACCAACCGTGCTTTGCTTTTGTAACTGCGTACTCACTTCTACCCCTCTCCGCGTCTTCGCTTAATTACATTTCGAGTTGCCGCTTAATGCCATCACGCGATGGAGTCATGTTGCGTCGCTCGCACTCTCCAAATTGACAACCCACTCACTGGCCGGTGGTGTTCGAACAATGAGCAGCCACCGGGGTTCTGCTACTACAGGCCGCAACTGCACCGAGGGGCGGTTTACCTGCATCTTGCTACTGCGTCTGCTGGCATCCAGCCGAAAGGTCTCGGCATCGCGGGACAACAGCACCTTTCCGTTTGGTTCGTCCACCTGAACTTCGTAGTCTCCTGCTGGGAGGCGTGTATCACCGATACGAATCGCTCGATCGAGATGAACAGTCATCAGCGCCTCTTGCCCAGCATTCTTTAAGTCACATCGCCAATCAGCGTTCCTGACACCAGACCTGCTACGCCTCCTAGCAGCCCGCCCACAATCGCTCCACCGAGGCCGCCAACTGCCGCTCCAATACCCGCACCTGCGGCTGCTCCACCAAGACCGCCGAGAAGAGCGCCTAACCCGGTATGCCCTTCGCTCTTGTTCTCTTCTATTCCCTCGTAGAGGGCGTTTGGGTTGTGAATCGCGAGCGTGGTACTGGCTGGCGGCGACACTTCCGCAGCCTTGGCATCATCAATGGCAAAGGAGGTACAGTTGTACGAAACTAGGTTGTAAGACGGTTTGCTTGAACAGACCGATTGTGCATGACCGAGCGCCTTTTGATAATTGGCGTTGGTCAGGGTGTAGTCTTTTGCAAGATAATTGGTGGCATTCGGAGGCTCGTGGGCTGTGTCCGGGTGATGAATGCAGCCTGCCACACTGCTAAACGGCTTCTTCGAGTTGAAGCCTACCTGAGGCCAGAACCCATAGCTGTACTTCTCGCCCGAGTTGTCCGAGAGCCGCACCCAGGTATGACCTACGTTCCCTGTGAAAAGGCGCCCTAGACCCCCTTGCTCCTTATCAACTGCGATGCTGAGTTTCCAGGACGAGGCAGCTCCACTGCCGGGCGTATCAGGTTTCGCACAATCGGCTGGCTTGGCGCACAACGCCGGACTAAGGCGGCGAAAAATTTGCCCGCTTTCGGACTGTCCACCCTGCTGAACCACGTGCGCGAGTTCATGGGCCAGAATCCGTTGGCCCGACTCGGTCCCTGGAGCGTACCGACCCGCTCCGAAAATTACATCCTGGCCCAAGGTGAACGCCAACGCGCCCACTTCTCGGGCCACGTGCGCCGCGCTTTCTCCGGTGTGGACCCGCACACGGCTGAAATCATGTTGGAAACGCGGTTCCATGAAAGCCCGCGTAGATGCATCTAGTCCAGAACCATTGCCACGCAGACTCTGGATCTGTTCAGCGACCGGCCCACTCACTTCGAATCCTCCGGTCGAACTTGCCTCTCTACGCTGGAGCAAATTGCGGCTGATCTCTTGGGTGGATGCCGAATCACTCCGAACAGGCCTTCGCATAACCTGCTCGGCCGCAAGATCCGCTTCCTGCTCGTAGCGGTCCCCAGGTTCGTTGACTATTAGCTTCGCCTGTACCCGAGTTCTCGCCGCGTCGGAGGACGGTGGTTGTTCACCTCCGATTGACGACATCCTGGGTTCGTGAACCAAGTTTGACGAACGACGTTGCAGAATTGATCCGCCCAGCAGGGTGGTCTTGGCACGTTTCGTTTTGCATTGCTCACACTCACCGCCCGCGAGGGTGTGTTGGCCGCAGTCACACTTGCGTTGCAGAACACCAACGGGGACTGCTGTGAGCACCGGTGTCACTGCCTGACGAGTTGGGGCCAAAGCACGGCTGCTCATCTCCTGCTCCCGATCCCGCCGTACACCGCCCGCGCGATTTGCTGGCCGAGCCTGACTGGCTGGTTCTTGGGCGCCAGTCCAATTCCACCGGCCCGCACCGAAGGCACGGCTCCACCGGCTCGAAGTTCATGTGACAAACCACCGGCCGCGAGCAATTGCACCAGTTCCCTCTCCACCGCGTCCCGCACCTGCGGCCCCTGCAGGTTCGTGACCGGCAGTCCGTCGAGCACCAGTCGCTCGATGTGCACGCTGATCTTCATGCGACCGCTCCGGTTTTCCCGGCCCAGCGAAAGTCCATCTCGTTGATCGGGCGCTCGAGTTTGCGGAATTCGGCGCGGGCGGCTTCCAGGATCAACGGCATGGTCACGGATGTGCCGGCGTGCGCCGCCCGGAACGCCGCGTTCAAAGCGATGTTGTGGATGTGGCCGCCGGTAAGATTCAGCCGCGCCAGGCGGTCAAAGTCGAGTTCGCCCTTGGGTACGCCAGGAGGAAACACTTTTTGCCAAATGGCTTTTCGCTCGGTAACTGCTGGAAACCGGAAGTCCATAACAAAGCGCAAGCGCCGCAGAAAAGCCGAGTCGAGCGCGCTCTTCATGTTGGTGGCGAGAATGGCCAACCCACGATAGGCTTCCATGCGCTGCAGGAGATAGTTGATCTCGATGTTAGCATAGCGATCATGGCTGTCCTTGACTTCGCTACGCTTGCCGAACAATGCGTCGGCTTCGTCGAAGAAGAGAATGGCGCCGCCATTCTCGGCCGCATCAAACAAGCGCCGCAAATTTTTCTCTGTTTCGCCGATGTATTTGCTGACCACCGCCGAGAGATCGATCCGATAGAGGCCAAGACGCAGGTGATTGGCGATCACTTCGGCGGCCATGGTCTTGCCGGTCCCGCTCTCACCCGCAAAAAGCGCGCTGATGCCCAGCCCGCGAGTCATCTTCTGCCCAAATCCCCACTTCTCATAGACGGTGGTGCGCTGCGCAACCTGCTCGGCGATCTGTTGCAGGAGGCTCTGCTGGGCGGCAGGCAGGACAATATCGTCCCAGGTCGCCTTTGGCTCGAGCCGTTGAGCCAGAGCATCGAGTCGCGGCCGGGTACTCGCCAGACACGCCTCCCACAGCCGATCCTCAAGAGAACGCTGGTCGGCTGCGGTTTCCGAGAGCACCTCATGAGCAATTTGCCGGATTGCGGTCAATCCTAAGTCGAACTGTCCCGCAAGCAGGGCAGGACCTTGTCCAGCCGTCGGGCCCAAAGCGGATCCCCAGGCAGCCGCTTGCTCGGCGGAAGTTGGCTTCGCAACATCGATGGCCAGAGTCGATTTGTTGAGACCCGACCAAGCCTCCCGGGTATCAAGGAAAACAGCTCCTTCGATTCTTTCCAATAGCCGGTTGACCGGAGAACCTTGTCCTGGGTTCGGAGTTTCTGTTGCTGCTGCAGATGCGTCGATGTAGAGCGCCAGAGGTAATAACAGACTTTCCCGTTGCCAGAGCCGCGCCAGCGTTTCGATATCGCCGGGTTGGGCCGGCAACAAACCGGCCGACAAGCGGTACAAACGTAGTCCGATCGAATTCGTCACCTCCCACGCGACAAGTTGCTTGGTGGACGCATCGGCGCCTAGTAACTGGATAACGGGCAGGCTCCGACCGGTCTCGGCTTGCTTCAGACGGCGAAGAGCCGTCTCCACCATGTCACGGTGGGAAAGTGGAAGATCGGGCGTTCCCGATTGCACATCGACCGGAGCAAGTAGATGGGCCAACCGGTCGTCGAGGTAATTAAGCCCCTTGACATAATTGACGATTCGCTCGTCGGCGCGCAGCGGACTCACCGTGAGCGGGAGACCGGCCGGCTGGTTGATCTCGATCAGGCGCCAGTAGCGTAAGGGTCTTTCCGGAGAAAGCACGTCCCAGGAGGGTTCATCGAATAGCGTCAGCGCCAGGGCGAAGGTCGCATAGGGCCGATTGGGGTCGCCCTGGGCCCGGGCGCACAACGCCGCCATGCCGGTGTCCAGTTCCATTGCGGCGCACAGGAGTAGAACGTCCTGCTCGAAGGGCGAGAGCCCAAGCCGTTGGCCCAGGATGACAAGCGCGGGCGGCGGATGCATCTGCGACATGGGCGCTACCAGGTCGGACGACGTTCGTTCGACTTGTTCCCCGGTACTTGGAGCGCGCGCCGCCAGTACGAGTGCTGATTTCGAGCCTGGCTCGGCTGGTGGCCGTTTCACGAACTGCTGCCAGAAGGAGCGGGGCTCCTCTTTCCGTCGTGGTGGAGTGAGTGTTGTCGACACGGGTTCCTGGGTGGCGCGCCGCTCCAGACGGGCCCGCAGCCAGGCCACGGCTGCCGACAGGTATTGCGCGTTGTCTTGTTGCCAGCCTGCAAGCTCGCTCATGTTACCGTCGCCTTCTGGGTCTGATCAAATACCGGCGGAGTAACTGCACGGTTCACGAGCAGGCTATCCACGCCATCCACCCGTAAGCGGACGAAGTAGTCGCCCGGTGTAAGGTTCTGAGCGTTGAACGTCAGCGTGGCAGTCTGTGTTGGGTGTGCCTGGGCCAGGACTTCCTGATCGCCGAGCAGCAGCGCGGCCCGCTGTTCCGGTCTGATCTCCGGACCGCAGGTCACGGTGTAGGTGACATTCGGACCGGGCGCGTTCTGCGGGGCAATCGTGATGCTGGGCGCCAACCCGAACGAAAGCAGATTCGTGGTGCGACGATACGTTTCCGCAGGCCGTTGCACGAGCACCGCCACGGTGTAGACGCCGACGGGCCAAGCTGCGGGCGTGTTCGGTATGTTCACCTTCAGTTGCGTCGCCGTGGACCCCGCCTGGGGAGCAACCTCCACTGGTGCGCTCCACAGCGGATGATTGAAAAGCACTACGATGTTCGTGCCGTCCAGGTGCTGCCCATTCAAGGTGAGAGTGTCGCCGAGCCTGGCGCTGGGCTGCTGATTGGGCGGCGACACCTCCTCTAGGGCCGGAAACGGAGGAATCGGGCTCCCTTGCGAAGAGACGCCCCGGTCACCGGGGCCTCGTGTCAGTGCCGGCAAAGGCGTGCGCCTGGGCCGCCCGCTTTCAATGAGCGCGACCGACGCCTCGTAACCAACCGAAAGCCGGTACTGGGTGGCCAAGCCGGTCCACAGTTTGGAAATTTCCTCCAACGAGAGGGGCTGGAGCGTGATCCGCACTCGCTCCACCTGCCGGTCCAGGTCGCTGGCGGGAAGAGAGGCGGCGGTTGCCGCTCTGATCTCGTCGGGTTCCAACAACGCGTGGTCATAGAGGACGCTCATCGCTTTGCCCAACAAGTGGTGTCCGAATGGCGAGGTGATGTCATTGTCCCTGCCGAATGCGGTCAGCAAATAGTGGAGAGTCAACGCCAGCGGCGGATTACCTGTTTCCCCAGGGCCCACCTGGTTTGGGATGTTCATGTTGCGCCAGGCCGCGTTCGGGAGCACCTGGTACAGAAACAAATTGAGCTGGTTGGCGTTGTTGTTGCCACGGGCTTTGTCGGGTGGCAACACAGTAACCGTTGTGTCTGTGAGATCGGGATCGGAGGTTACACCGTTCCCTAGAATCGCCTGAAGCGTGATGGTGACGGCCGCAACTGCTGTTGCGTTGCTCATTCTCCACCTCGCTTCGCTTGCCGGCGCAGGTACTCTTCCAGGCTCATGACCGGGGAAGCCGTGGGCTCGGCTCGGCGAGCAGGAGTACTGGTTGTTGCGGCCCTTACCTCTATGCGGCCGATGGTCACCTGAATTGAAGGTTCGGATTCCGCAGCCATCTGTGGAGAAACAAGTCTTGTAGGCTCATGGCCGCGCCGTACACGGGGCAGCAGCGCCGGATCGGAAATGCGCTCATGTGTCGCGAACGGTGGCGCAAACGAAAACATTCCTCGGATGTTTCCAGGCGCGATCACTTGATTCGCTGTTGCGGGCTGAAGAAGATTCGCGGAGACGGCCGGACCTGGTGTCAATTCGAGATCCGGCTGCACCTGAGATGTCGGTGGATTCTGCTCCGGAGATTGCCTTTCCGATCGAAGGGAGCGGATTGCACGTACCTGCACGGGGGACGAGCGCTCTAGCGCGTCGCTCGAATGCGGTCGGGGCTGGACAGGTCGTGCCCCGTGCTGTTCGGAAATGGGTTCCGGTGATGTTTGTTCTTCCGTCCGCAGGTTGTCGGAAATAACTTCAACGGGCAACAACGTCGGCTTCCGCCGAACTTCGCGCGCCGGCGTTGAGTCAGACTGCGACTCACGATTCAGCGATTGGCGCGGGCGCGCAGTTTCGAACTCGATGTCGTCAGAGGCCACCGTCTCGTCTGGACTCATAAGGCGGACAGGGCCTCGGAACGAAATGGCGCCTGCGTGAACCGGTTCGAATAGCGAGGCGAGGCGCGGCAAGATTGCAGAGACCGAACCAAAACTTCTTGCTGCGAGATTGGTAAGAAAGTCGCTCATCTGCCCACCATTTCGAGATAGAGCTGTCGCCGAGAAGGGCTCAGTGCTAGAATCTCACTCTCTCGCCAGCCGTAAGCAAGGGCCAGGACGTGTACTTCGCCCAGGATGCGGCGAGCCCACGCGTCGATCTCAGTCCAGAAGAAGGAAACGATGTCGAAGACCTCACACCAACGGTGTCCGCACGACGAACAGAAGATTTCCCATTGCACATCGGCTTGAGGGTCGGCTTCCGCCATACGCTCAATCACGGCCTCAACCACTTCCGCGGGCAGCTGGCTCACGGATACGGTCTCGCCACCCGACCGTGCCTCCAGCACGCAGCGCTCGAAGAGCTGACTCCGCGCCTCGGCCATCCCCAAACCGGCGACAGCCCGCAGATCGTAACTGTTTGGTGGGCGGAACCTTGATTCGACGGCCCCCATCGTCAGCGACACTTCCGCCACCGGCTCTTTCGCGGAACGCATGGCGGCGACGTTCAAGTTCAGTTCCAGCCGCTCACCGCAGTGCGGGCACACCGCGACGCCGGCCAGGTCAGGACCGAAGGCCCATTCGCGCAGCATCAGCAGGCTCGCGTCGCGGCGGCCGATGCTGAGGCTGGCGAGCGCTTCGGGTAAAGAATCCGGGCAGGCCGCAGCCAGCAGCGTGAGGGCCCGGTCAAACGGACGTTGCGCCCATCCCCGCTCCCACGCCTCCAGTAGCTCTGGAGTCGAGAGCCCACGCATGGCCGATCACCCAACTGCCGGCACGGTAAAGGAAGGCTCCGCAGGCTCCGGCACCTCCTGGTCGCGCTCCCAGCCCTCGTTTTCCAGCTTGAGGTGCTGGATGGCCACGGCATTGGCGTTGGCGTCGAGGTCCGGCAACGCCTGGTATTCCGATACCCAGCAGCGATAGACTTTGTAGGTCAGGGCCAACTGGCCGGCCTCGTTGTAGACTTCGATGAGAATATCCTTGCGAAAGTCTTTCAAGGAGACCTCTGCGCCGAGGCCTGCGGTCAAATGCCATACCTTGTTGGCCCATTGCTCGAACTCGACGTCGTGAGTGACGCCGCGCTCCAGCGTGATGGCGTCGTATTCCGTTCGCCCAGGTGATTTGCGGCTGCTCGAAGGATCGCCGCCTTCACGGTGCTTCACGACCTCGGTGGTTCGCTTCAGCATCCCGATCTTGCTGACGCCCGCCACGTAACGGGCGTCCCATTTGACCCGGAACTTGAAGTTCTTGTACGGATCGAAGCGTTGCGCGTTGACGGTAAACTCGGCCATAATCCCTCCTTACGTCGTGATTTGTCCGGCCATCTGCTGAATCTGAATGACTACGAATTCAGCCGGCTTCAGCGGGGCAAATCCCACGACGACGTTGACGATCCCCAGATTGATGTCGCTTTGCGTGGTCGTCACCTTGTCACACTTCACGAAGTAGGCTTCCTGTGGCGTCTGGCCCTGGAAAGCGCCTTGGCGAAACAGGTTGTGCATGAAGGCGCCCACGTTCAATCGAATTTGCGCCCAAAGCGGTTCGTCGTTGGGCTCAAACACCACCCACTGTGTGCCGCGATACAGGCTCTCCTCGATGAAAAGCGCCAGGCGACGAACCGGAATGTACTTGTAGTCGTCCGATAGTTGGTCCGCGCCATACAGGGTGCGGGCGCCCCAACAGACAGGGCCGTACACAGGGAAGTTTCGCAGACAATTTATGGCAAGCGGATTCAGGACCCCGTTCTCGGGATCGGTCAACTTGTATTCGAGCTTCTGAACTCCAGACAGGCTTGCCTCGGTGCCGGCCGGGGCCTTCCACACACCCCGAGCCGAGTCAGTGCGCGCGTACAACCCGGCGATAGTTCCGCTGGGGGCCGTTGGGCGCAGCCGGAAGCCGTTCAAGGGATCGGCGATGTCAACGCGGGGGAAGTACACGGCCGCGTTCCTGCTGCGGAGTGACGCGTTGGAATCCAGCCAGTTCATGATGCTGTCCATCGTATCCCGCTTCCCGTCGTGTTGGGGGGCGTCGAGAATGTAGATGGCCCGGCGGTCTGTGCACAGCTTGACCGCATCGGTTGCAACCTGAGTGGCGTGGGTGTCGGGAAGGTTCATCGTCGCAGGGATGCAGAGGATGTTGAAGAGGTCCACATCCTTCAGCGCGTACATCCCCGTCTTCTTGTTCGGGTCGCCGATCAGCCCGCCCGCCATGCCCGAATCATCGTTTGCCGGATCCCAGGTCCCGTCGCTACCAGCCTGCTGATTCGCACCAGGAAGTGCCTGCGCTTGAGCCGCCTTCCCGCCCAGGGCGTACTGCTGGACATTCTGGGACTTCGCGTTATTGAATCCGAGCTTGGCGGCCAGCCCCGTGCCGGCGTCGAAGGCCAAATAATCACCCAACGTGCTCGTGCCGGCCTTGGCGATCAGGTACACCTTGCTGGATGCACTTCCGGCGACGGCGACTGTGGCGTTCGCCAGGCTCGCGCCCACACCTCGAATCAGCGTCTGGAGTGTGGCCGCGAGCGCGGAGTAGGTGGTCGGCGGAGGATCCGGCAAGCCGACCGTGGTGCCCAGCTTGGTGGCTCCCAGGAACACGTCCATAGTGTCGCCCTTCGCGAGTTTGGTGAGGTCTGGGGAGGCACCGCTGGCCGTCCCGGTCTGGGCGGGGCGCTTGCCCGTGCTATTTGCCGCCTCCTGTAGCGCGATCAGTTGAGAGCCGGCGTTGACCACGGCCGCGGCGTCATTAGGCTGGGTCGGATCGATCAGCAGGTTGCGGAAGATTTCGGTGGCGACGACCTGGGTCTTGCCATTCACCAGGGCGATCTCCGTGACGGTCAGATTGAATAGGCTCGTGGGATCCGTGGTGCCATAGTCGACGTCGATGCGCACATTGTTTCCCCACGCGCCCTCGCTGGCCGCGGTGGCCGTGAGTAGGACGGTGCCCCCGACGCTGTCATCCATGGCGATGGCGGCAGCCACCGCCCCCTTGCCTGCTGTGGTCGAGGCTGTTCGCACCACGTAGGCTTCAGTGCCACCGTTGAGAAAGAACTGCTGGATGGCGTAACTCGCCTCGCTGCGGATATCCAGTCCTCCGAACTGGCGTTCGAGATCCGCTGGGCTGAGAATCCGGACCGCCTTGTTCATCGGCCCCTGCAGGAAAAAGTCGACGAACGCCCCAATGGATGTGGCGACTCCTGTGATTGTGCGCACCCCACTAGGAATCTCCTCGATGTAAACGCCCGGATAAGTCAGTGCCGCTGGCATTGGAAATCCTCCCTTCTCAGATCACTGTCTCGATCTTGTGTTAGGGGTCAACGGTCATGGTTTGGGACACCGATACGTTCAGCTTTCGACAACCTGGGCGTTCAATACCCGACCAAGCTTATCAGACATGGACTGTCCTCCTCTCACCTTGAATCTCGATTTGGCACAAAGCAGCGAAACGACGGTTCGACACCTTTCTGCCCGAGTTTAGGGCCAGCTTACGGCCTCTCGTCTCCGAACCGAGCGAGGCACCTTCACCCACAATGCTTGGTCCCGTTCTCATCCCCCGTGAATTGCTCCGAAGGTCTGTTCGTGCCGACCGATGGACCCTCGGAGGATCTCTAGCAGAGCCTTGGCATAGATCGGGTTCGTGATGATCCTGGTGTGGAGCTTTGCCTTCTCGCTTTCGGGGTAGAACTGGCCGAAGTCGAGCAGGAACTTGACAGCGTTGTGGCTGACCTCGAAGTCGCTTGCATACCGCTCTATGGGCTGTCCCGTCTCCTGGGGAGGTCTACAAATTGATCGCCGACCATCTTGCCTGGCGAGACCTTCGCCCGAGTCACTTCTTGTCTAAAGCTTGAACACTCCCGTATCAACCCACTCATTCTGTAGCAGCGACCACCAGTCAACGGCCAGTCCTTTCAATACATAGGCGTACGGGAGCCAGCCATAACCGCTGCTGCCCCATCCTGTGCCCCAAGAATTTCTAATGAGCAAGGCGCCGGTGGTTTCCACAGCTCCCGCGCTCGTGTTCTTGATCTTCATGGCGTCATCGTAGCCGATTGCGACAATGGCGTGACCGCCATCGGCCTTCTCGCCAGTGGTTGGGTACGGTATCTTGCCGCTTGTTGCGGCCTGCGAGATGGAGCTATAGACCGTAAACCCGAACATCGAGGGAAGACCGGCCGCTAGGTTTGTCTTGATCCGGGTCAGCAGCACATCCTTGGCAGTCCCGGACGGATCAAGGCGGTAGTAGGAGATCGCCTGATAGTTTTGGGCAAAGGCGTAGCAAAAAGCTGACGGCTCTTTGTCAAAGTCTGCAATCACATATGGCCAGTACTCCTCGGGTGGAACCCCAAAGAGCACCAGGGCGCCCATCGTCGTTCTCAGGAATGCCCCTGTGTCTCCTGTCGAGTGCGACATATTTCGCGTGGCCTTATACAGGAAGAGCCTGGCCGCATCGACATGCCTTCCAAACGCCCTCCTTTCAAAGTACTCCACTACCCCAACGCCAGCATTGGCTGTACACGACCCAAGCGCGCCTTGGTCCTCGATCGGAGGACACCATGCCCTTAAGTCTGCAGAAGGGGGCAGGGCCTTTGGCGGACGTACCACTCCGACTTTCTTGAGCATGGCTTTCACGGAATCTTTTTGCCCCAACAGTTTGAGCTTGGACGGAACTTCATCGTGGTCTACTGAGTGATCCCGGAAGTCGGGGTAATCCGGCAGCCACCCCATTCCCAACATTTCACTCATGCTGTTCTGCCTCCACTTGATCTAAAGATTTGGTTAGTATCACCTCATCAACACCACTTTCCTTAAAGCCGCCAGGCAAAGTGTCGCCTCACCTCCTCCGGGTCGGCAAGGCAGCTTGGGCGAACAGTACCAGCGGCCAAAGTACCAGTGATCTTTAGCGAAATTCAGATCTGGGCCGCCTCTGTATCCTCCTGAGAGATGGCTCCAAAGGTCTGTTCATAGCGATCAAGGGACTCTCTGATGATCTCCAATAGGGCCTTCGCATAGATCGGATTGGTGATGACCCTGGTATGAAGCTGCGCCTGTTCGCTCTCGGGGTAGAACTGGCCGAAGTCGAGCAGGAACTCGAAGGCGTTGTGGCCCACCTTGAAGTAATTGGCGTATCGACCTTCAAGCGCGCCAGCTTCTTGGGAATTCTCATGTTCATAACTCATCGACACCTCACCACACAGTGATCGCCTGTTGCATACCTGTCCGCAAAGTACGCACCATGGCATCAAAGGGATCGGGGATCGACCCTGATACGGCAAGACCCATTCCAATCTTTACATGCGTGAATGGTTCCCCTCAAACCCCTGATAGGTAAGGTATTGTCCGCATGATTCGATACTTTCAGGTTTCAGCTTGGAGTCAGAAAGTGTAACGGGGGAGCTACAGATTACGCGTGGCGGAGAAAACGCGAATATTCAGGCGAGGGAAATCGTATGGGCGACACCGGCAGGTAGAATCGATAGGTTGGCTGGCTCAGACGAAATGGACCACAGGACGAAATGGCATGTCACATGCTTCTGTCTCTATGATGTCACATCGGTTGCGGACGTTACATTTGTTTCTGTCCCTGAGATCTTCGCCGTCCCGTCTTTACTTGTGCCCCCCTGCATGATATGAAATTTTGCCATCTTTCGATAGAGGGTCATCCGGGACCAGTGGAGCTTCTGGGCGGCCTTGCTCTTGTTCCATTTCGTTGACAACAGGGCGCTCAGAAGCAATTCCTTTTCGTCGATTACGCCGCCCGACAACTTGCTCTGATACCGTTCCGGCATGTCGGCCAGCCCGATCGTGCCAGAGTTCAGGTTCACCCAGCACGCCTCCGTCACGTTCTTAAGTTCTCGGACATTGCCCGGCCATTCATAATTGAGCAAGTTGTCCAATACCTCCTTGGAAAAACATGTGATCTGGCTGTCAAACCGGCGGTTGAGTTGATTGACGAAGTGGCTGAGCAGGAGCGGAATATCTGTCTTGCGGTGTCTCAGTGGAGGAAGGACAATTTGCGCGACATTTAACCGGAAATAGAGATCTCTTCGAAATCGGCCGCAGGAAATCAATCCTTCGAGGTCCTGGTTGGTGGCCGCGATGATCCGAACATCGAGGGTCACGTCCCTTCGCCCACCCAGCCTCTGGATCGGCTTCTTGTCCAACATCCGAAGCATCTTCGCCTGGGTTGACAAGGACATGTCGCCGATCTCGTCCAAGAAGGCGGTTCCGCCATCTGCCAGCTTCAGCTTCCCCTCTTGTGGGGCGTAGGCTCCGGTGAAGGCCCCGCGCTCGTGGCCGAACAGCTCGCTCTCCAAGAGCGTGTCCGGGATCGCGGCGCAGTTGAGGCAAATGAACGGGTTCTTGGCGCGGTCGCCGTTCCTGTGGATTAGCTCCGCCACCAACTCCTTCCCCGTGCCGGTCTCCCCTATAATAAGGACATTGCTGTCTGTCTTGGCGACCTTGCCGATATACGCCTTGATCTCTCGCACCGATAGGCTTTCGCCGACCATCTGATGGCCATCAATCAAATCCGGAATGATTCCAGTTGGCTCTGCTGATGTCGGACGTTTGCCAGACGCCCGCGCCGGCAAGAGGCGCTCAATACTCCGTAACAGCTCGTCGATCATAAACGGCTTCGGGAAGTATTCATCGACCCCAACCCTCAACGCTTCGATGGCCAGGTCCTCTGTACTGTAGGCCGTGATGACGATGACGGGCATCCTGTTATCTTGCCGTTTCAGAAGCCCAGCCAACTCCAAGCCTGACGTTTCCCGGGGCAGTTTGTAATCGAGAATGGCCAGATCCGCAGGAGTACGAGCATGGATTCGGAGGGCACGTTCGCAATCCGAAGCTGGGAGGGGAACAAGGCCCTTCTGTTCCAGGGCCGTTTTCAACAAACCCATCATATGGAGATCATCTTCGACAACCAAAATCCTTGGTTTCTCCATCGGGTACCTCGCGCTTCAATGAAAAAAGCCCTCCGTGAATAAACCTTCACAGGGGGCTTTTAGGCAAAAGCCGCAAAAGGGCAGTGGCCGTTTCCCGGCCCTTCTCTCTTTGCCCCGCCGCCATTGGCGGCACCATCCTGAAGACGTGTCGTCTTCGAAAAGGATAACTTACCGCTCGAATAGGTGGGGCACTTCTTCTATCGTATTCTTCCCCGATCTGTCAAGAGGATTCTGGAGGTTGAGGACGCTGCTTCATCCTCGTGAGCTTCTCGTACTCTCGCTGGAGGAGCTTCATGTCCTCCCAGACGGTCTTCTTCTCGTAGGGGTTGCGAAGCAGGTAGGCGGGGTGGAACGTGGGCAGAACGGGAATCCCCTGATAGCTATGAAATCTCCCGCGCAGTTTCGAGATCGGCTCCTTGGTCCGAAGGAGGATCTGGGTCGCAAAGTTGCCGAGGGCGCAAATCAATTTCGGCTTGATGGCCTGAAGCTGACCGATCAAGAAGGGCTCGCACGCGGCGATCTCATCCGGCTCCGGGTTTCGGTTCCCGGGAGGCCGGCACTTGATAATATTGCAAATGTAGACCTGGTCGCGTGTCAACTTCATCGCTTCGATGATCCGGGTCAGCAACTGTCCTGCCCGTCCCACGAATGGCTCACCCTGATCGTCTTCGTCCGCTCCTGGGGCCTCTCCGACGAAAACGAGCCAGGCCTTTGGATCGCCGACTCCGAACACGATGGTCTTCCGACCCCTGTGCAGTTTGCAGCGCGTGCACTCCCCCAGCTCCTCCCGCACCTGGCTGAGCGTCAGTGATCGTCCGGGCAGCAGGCCCCGGCGCTCGGGCCAGGTGACGTGGAGACGCTCGACCCCGCGCGCCTGCTGGCGACGCAGATAGGCGCGAGCCTGCTGGATCAACTCACGTAGCTCTGCGGCCTCAGCGCCGACTATCTCAGACACGTCAGATGCTCCCGCTGCTCGCGAGGAAAGGGTCTAGGGTAAAGGCTTCAGGGTATAGAAGAACTCTGATTCAGCCCTAAACCCTAACCCCTATACCCTATCCCCCATACCCTCTCTTTTGACGGAGTCGAACAACCCGGTCAAGAATGCGGCGGGCCACTGTCCGCTTCGGCAGGAGAGGGAGCTCTTCGACGCCCCCGTCTTGATCGAGGATGACCACCGCATTGGTATCGTGGGAAAAGCCTGCCCCCTCCCGGCTTACGTCATTGGCGACGATCAGGTCGAGGTTCTTCTCCTTCAGCTTTCGCTCGGCCTGTCGCAACAGATCGCCTGTCTCCGCCGCGAATCCGACCAGGATCCGTCCGCCTTTCTGCGCGCCGATCTCTTTCAGGATGTCCGGGTTTGGCACGAGCGTCAGGGTCAGTGACTGCTCCTCTTTCTTGACCTTGAGATCCGCAGGCTGGACCAATCGATAGTCGCTGACGGCGGCGGCCTTGATCACCACCGTCGCCTCCGGAAGGTGCTCCAGAACTGCGGTCCGCATCTGCAGGGCTGTCTCTATCCGGATTGTCTCTACCCCTTTCGGGGGTGTCAAACCCGTGGGACCACTCACGAGGATTGTGCGCGCGCCGCGATCTGCTGCCTCTTCGGCGATGGCGTAGCCCATCTTGCCGGACGAGCGGCTCGTCAGATAGCGGACCGGATCCAACGGTTCATGAGTCGGACCGGCGGTCACGAGGACCACCTCGCCACCCAGATCACTCCTCGGGCGGAGGATCTCTGCCACAGCCTGCAGGATTTCGGTGATCTCGGCCAGGCGACCAAGCCCCCACATCCCCGAGGCCAGCTCGCCCTCCGCCGGCCCGACGATCCGCACCCCCCAGGCTCGCAGTCGTTCCAGGTTTTCTTGAACGGCGGGATGGCGGTACATGTCCGCGTCCATGGCTGGCGCCACCACGACCGGCCGCGTGCAGGCCAGGAACAGGTTGGTCAGGAGATCATCGGCGAGCCCTCTGGCGAACTTGCCGATGACGTTTGCGGTGGCAGGCGCCACCAAGAGCAGGTCGGCGCCCTCGGTTGCGGCGATGTGGCGGATCTTCGCCTCATAGTCCAACGTAAAGAGGTCGGTCATCACCTCCCGCCGCGAGAGGGCGGCGAAGGTAAGGGGGGGCACGAATCGCTGAGCCGCTTCGGTCAGAACGACAGTGACAGAGGCCCCGGCCTTGACCAACATACGAAGAAGCTCCACTGCCTTGTAGGCGGCGATGCTCCCGGTCACGCCAAGGACGATCTCTTTTCCGGACAGCAACCTTGGTTCAGAGTTCATAGTTCATCGTTCATAGTTCATAGTTCAGAGATCAAAGACCACTATTAACCGTGAACTGTCAGCCGTCAACTAGCTCTGCTTCATCCCGACCCAGCGGTCTGTTCCAAGGCACCATATTGAGCCCGGTAGCGGTAATAGCTCCCCAGGACCCGCTTCACATACTGCTGCGTCTCTGAAAATGGAATCTCCTCGATGAACTCGTCGTCAGTTCGGTATCCCCAGAGCTCCAACCACCGGCGGACCTGATGCGGTCCGGCATTGTAAGCGGCCAAGGCCATG
>JBGPUH010000001.1:0-79826 GCA_041491025.1 Methylomirabilis sp. (SeqCode) | reverse complement strand
TTGGTTGCGCGGTGGTTCTACTTTCCGATATAGTAGGCGCGGTTTTTCTGCCTCTCTGGCCACATGGCCCCATCGTCTAGTGGCCTAGGACGCGGCCCTCTCAAGGCCGAAACACGGGTTCGAGTCCCGTTGGGGCCACCACCACTCTTTTCAAGCATTTCCGCCATTTGCGCCCATCTCGCCCCGTCAGTCCGAAAGGACTTCAAGGGACACAAACACCCATCTAGGGACAGGAAAATGGGCACAAGCCTGGGCACAACTGACAATGCGTTTTCAATTGGAGGGATGACGTGAGCCGTCGCCAGGGGCCTCCGCCAGTGGCATGGCAGGAGCTTTTTCGGAGTTGGGAAGTCGCGAGCCTGACAGGGGGGATCCCGATGGCGAGTGCGGTCACATTCACCGATATTCGCGTGCCGTCTTCGCGAGGTGCCCTGTGGCCTGGCGAGCCCGTTGTCGACTGGTGGCCCACAACGCAGGTCGCCAACCGGCGGGCGGCGATGGCTGGCGAGGTCATGGGTGGGCTGTGGACTACCCGGAAGGGGACGCTCCATACCGCCGAGCTGCTGCATACCTGTGAGGGCAATCCCGAGGCCCAGGCGGCCGTCTTGATCGGTGCGTCCCTGTGGGACAAGCAGCATGAGCTTCCTGAGACATGGCGCGGCGATACTCACGCGTTGCTCCAACAAATGCAGCGCGCGATTTTTTACGCGCCAGACGGTCCGTTCACACAGCACAACCTGTCGGTTTGGCATCAGGCGATGCGGTCCGCGTTGCCGGTGAACACCATGGGGGACGACTTGGCCGGGTGTGTCAGGCCAAGGGACTACGGGGATCTTGTGTCCATCGCGCTCCTGGACGCGGCGTTGTCCACGAGCACCTGGACGCTGGTGATCGTCTCCCACGATGACCGCGGGATACGAACGGTCTGATCGCGGCGAGGACTCTGATGAACAGGCCCCGCTGTTTGTCATAATATTTTCGCTCTCCACACCACGCTCAAGGAGATTCCTGAATGCTCCGGTTTGAGAGCCGTCCCGATCCCGTGTTCACCGCGATCTTGCACGGGGCCCTAACCGAGATGCAGGACTGGATCGAGGATCTTCCGACTGATTCAGCCGACGAGCGAAGTGGGTGGTGGCGGGCGCAGTACCCTCACACGGCGGCCCGCTTCACCCCAGAGGCGGCCAGGGCTGTCATCGAGTCGCTCCTGGTCGCAAGCCACAGCGCGGCCGTCTACGACCTCACCGAGTACCACTGGCTCCTCATCTACGATGCCCTCAAGATATTCTGTGACATCCACAATGACTATGTCTGGGAGGACCCGAGTGGGCTGCTGCCGGTCGGCCCCTACCGCATAGGGCAGATCGACTTCGTGGCGATCATCGACGACAATTTTTTTGATTTGGATTGTTTGACGGACCCTGCGGACCTCGACGCCATCGGGGAAGCCGGACGGCGGGAAATGGGGATGCGGCCAGAGGTGTTCGGCGTCGTTCAGGGGCTCACGCCCCATCCTGAGGAGCTCGAGCTGACACGCTGGCCGGCGCCGGAAGGGTGGTGGGAGCTCTCGGACCCCATGGACGACCCGCCACGCGACATTCCCGTGTATCCGCCAGAGCCAGGACCGGACGACTAGCCGCCGGACCGGATGGCGAGATGCAGGACACCCACACGAAGACATCGACGACGAGGAGGACACGACATGATCACTGCGCTACTCTCCCATCCCTTGGTGCCCATGAGCCCATGGGAGGCGACGCTCTACCTCCAGGCGGCGGCCGCAATCCTCTCCACCCTGCTTGTCGATGGCCTCCTGATCCTGGCGGACCGGCGGTGGCCAGGCGCCGCGACCCTGGTGTGGAAGCTGCCGCCGCTCCTGTGGCAGGTGCGGGCGCTGCGCCGAGGGGAGCCGCTCCACGCGCCCATTCAGATTCCCCATAGCCCTGCGCTCTCTCGGTGGAGCCGCTGGGTCCACAGCATCAGCAGAGACGCTGAGAAGGAGAGGCTATACTCTACGTCGCCCACTGCTCATTTTTCTTAGAGGGAGGGACGGGACCAGACCAGCCCGGGCCGCGGTAGGGATCCTGTACGTGCGTGGCCGACGCGGCCTCCGTCGAGGCGGCGCTTGACGTCTTCCGGGCGCTGCTGCGTCGCCTCAATGACACGGAGGACCTGTTTCGTGGCGTCCAGAAGCTCTACCTCGATGCGTGCGTGGAGATCAGGACGCTTCCTGCGGGCGGCTGTCTGACAGAATACGTGGAGCGCACCGGGGCGACCGAGAGTGGGATCGTCACCTGGTTGCCAGGGATTGATGAGCCCCAGGCCGTCGCGTATCACCTCCGCCAGGAGGGCGACCCTCGCGAGGAGCAGACGGACGCGGATGAGCCGTTTGTGGTGTTCCCGGCGTGAACAACGTGTCCGGGTGGCGAGAAGAGGATGGCTGTTCGGGGAGTTTTATTTTCGTCGTGCTAAACAATATGTTCAACTCTCCAAAGACAACCCGCTACACCCTCAAGCGGGTCCCAGTGACTGTGTTACAACGCATGTCTAGCTGTTGAACGGGGTGCTCAAGATGGACTTCCATGACCACAATGGCATCTGTGAGGCTACCATTTTCCGGTATCCTGAGCCACCCAGTTTCCTGCTCAGTCTCTTGCTGTGCCGCCCTCCCTTTCCGCGCGATCGTTCGTCCGAGGGCTCCACACGGACAGGTGTAGACTACGGTTGTTCGCTCTAACTATGATTTGGCTAAGAGAAAGGGCTCCCAAAATGAGAGAAACGGGGACTGACAAGCACACCATGGACAGTGTAGAAGAGCACGGTGTGCGCGTGCAATCAGTCGCTGTATTGTTTGGTTGGTCAGTGGACGCGCGTGCTCACGATTTATAACTCCTTCCTTGAGAGTCATCAAGCTTCCTCCTCTGTCCAATCCCAACGAATAGGCCGCCCAGCGCCCCAGATCTTTCCTTCAGGTGTCATGCAAGGAACTCGCCAAAAAAAGGAATAGTGATAATGAAGAAGCCACAACACGACTCACGTGAACGGGTGACATCGCCACCGTCAGCAGACACGCTGCTCTTGGCCGCCCCGTCGGGCAATGGCCGCTTGGTGCCGTTCCTGACCCTACGGGAATTGGCCGAGGAACTGGGGGTGTCCCGGACGGTGATGACCCATTGGGTGCGAGAAGGTCGGGTGCCTGTGCGGGCCTGCTTTGGCGTGCGAAAAGACGGCCGTCCGTTGGCGTACTTGTTCGCGGTTAGCGAGGTGCCGGCGTTGGCGCGTTTGGTGGGGCAGCTGCGGCGAGGTCGATGACGACACAGAGGTCTGTGGTGTGTGAAGCAAAGGAGGTGCGACGATGGGACTCATGAAGATGGCGCTGTTGGCGCTGGCGGTGGGATGGGTGTGGCAGGGAAGTCCTCTGTCCGCCCCGGCTGATCCGAAGAGCACGGTGAACGGGCCGGGGATCCGGCAAAAGGCGGTGGACTGGCTGTGGGACGCGAGCCCGGAGGCCGTGGCGGTCATCGAGCAGGTGTCAGGCCGGTCGCTCGAGACTCGGACCATGGTGTCCGGCACGCCTCAGGCCCTCACCGGGAACGAGACGGATCGGCGTGTGATCGCCCTTCGGCAGGTACCCCGGGACGGGGCCGTAGTGATCGGCACGGTGCGAGCGCCGGGCCAGGGCGTGGGGTGGCACATTTGGACTGAGGATCCACAGGGTCGCCGCCATGATGTGGCGTGTCCATCCTGCCAGGTCGAGCAGGTGACGGCTCGGGTGCTGCTGCGGAACGGCCGTGAGGCGGGGGCCACCGTGTACGAGGAGAGCGAGAAGACGCGCATGCATCTCCACTATGTGCGCTGGGCCCTCCAGGTGTCTGCCGCATCGACGCTGATCAACGCGAACGATTGCCGCTTGGTCAACCTGCAGCAGTTGCCCCGTGATGGGGCCGTGGTGATCGGGACCGTCCAGCCACCGGGAGGTGAGGTGGGCTGGCATATTTGGACCGAGGATGCGCAGGGACGCCGGATCGACGTGGCCTGCTCCTCGTGCCGGGTCACGCAGGTGATGGCTCGGGTCTGGCTTCGCAATGGACAGGACGCTGGTGAGACCGTTTATAAGGATCAGCTTTCAACACGCTTAAACCTCCGCTATGCGCATCAGACGATCCGGGTGCATGGCTGGCGGTCGCAGTGGGCTGATGCGACGGCGGGACCAATTCGTCGAGGCTCAGCCACCTAACGTTGGGTGTTGCAGGAACACAACTCTCTCGTTCCGAGAGGGTGGACCAGGACACTGAACCGTACGCAAGAAGGAGGAACGTCGCATGTTTGATCCGTCGAATCTCGTGATCGCGTTGAATCCGAAGGCCGCCAGCCGGTTGTCGCTCAACGGGCTGGAATTGGTGACGCCATCGACGCCAGAGATGCGTAAGCTGTTGATTGCTGCAGCGCACCTTAATGGGGTCTTTGAACGGTTAGCCGCAGGGATGGTCTGGAAGCATCCTCCGATGGAGGTGTATACGGTCTACGCGACAAAGCTGCGGGAGCTGGCTCAGGCGTTGGATAAGTTAAATGGGGAAGGGCAGGCCGCGCTGCGGTCGTCGCAGCGGCCGTTCCAGAAGTCACCACAAAAGCCTGGGCCCTCCGTGAAGGCGTCAGCCGCGGTCTCACCAGCTCCACAGGCTGCATCGCTTGGTGAAGCCCAGGGTGCCTCTCAGGGGTCGCCTGAGGCCCATGGTGCCCCTCAGGAGGCCTCTGCTGATCCCAGGGCGGCCAAGAAAGGCAAGGCACAGGGCAAGGCCACGCCTGAGACGCCAGCAGAAGTAGAGGTGCTGCGGTGAGGGGCCGTCTCCCGAAGCTGCCTCTTGAGATCGTCCAGCGGCTCAATGACCTGGGGCGCGGTGGCCGGATGGTCTATGTGCCGTTGCTCAAGGCGAGCGGCAACACCAGGCAGGTGATCGTGGCGTCGATGCTGGACTGTTTGAAACAGGGCCTTCCCATTGATCTCGACGAGTATCGGGGCCTGGAAATCAGCGGCCGGACGCTCTACCGGTGGCAGGAACAGGCGATCCGGGAGTATAAGCTCTGGAAGAAGCAGGAGCAGCTGATCGAGTCTGATGGGCATGGTGACGATCACCGTGAGGAGGAAACGGCCGAGCCAGCGTTGCGCTGAGGACGCTGGAATAGATGAGGCCCACGTTCTCGCCCTTCAAATCGTCATACAACGTATACAACGTATGACGATTCAGGGCTGGGTGCCGAATAATCGAGGAGGAAGGGCGGATGGAGGCGAAAGGGACGGATCATAACGGGAAGCGACCCAAAAGGACCTGTTCGTTCAAGCTCTCACTATTCGACTGGGAGCGCTTAGTCCGGGCCGCTGTAGCTCGCGGTGTCACGGTGAGCTGGCTGATGCGAGAGATCGTGCGACGGCATTTCGAGCCTCAGGGGCCTTCGACCACCGCACAGCCGTTACCCGGAAGCCCAGGCCTTCCAGTCGCGCAGACCGTCCAAGAACCGCGTCAGATCAACCCCTTCGGCACGTTTGGTGATGAATCGGTGTAAGCAGCATGGCGAGGAGCATGGCGAGCATCGCGAGGGTCTGTCATGCGTCGTGGTGCTGCGATGTCCCGTGTCCGTTGGGGGAAACGTGAAGGAGAAAAGACACCATGTTATGGCATCCGGCGAAGTGGTTGCGACGAAAATCCTCTGAGGACCCCCGTCATGGAAACGTGACCCGTGGCACACAGGGGCACAATAGAGAGAGACATATTTTCATAGGAGTTGAAACGGGGGAACGTGACACGCTGTCACTCACAGGGTTGCGTCGAAGCGTTGAACGATTGGTGGGACACGACGCGGCGGTGCTGATGGAATTGGTGGGAAAGGTCTATACGGTGACGCGAGGCTATGCAGCGTCAGTGGAGCATCATGATAGCCAGGAAGGAGGGCTCTGGTCTCATTCTTTTGCTGTGGCAGCAGCTTGCTCGGAGGCAATTGGTCGCTATAGCCAGGAGCGCGGGGATCGATTAGCCGCTTTCGTCGCCGGGCTACTGCATGATATCGGGAAGATCGGCTACTGGATCGTGGACGCCCACGGCTACGACTTCTCCCCTTGGCTGTTGCAGCCATTACCTACAGGAGCCCAAGTCACAGGCAAACGGAATGAGGGCGGCTGGCACCGTCACCAGATGCTCTCAGTGGTGTTTATGGGCCAGTTACTCGACAATCCCCTGAAAGTGGCGCTTGGGCCGGATCGCCTGCAAGCCATTGCTGAGGCGATTGCGCTGTCTCCATCTCTCTACACCTCCATACAGACCGAGAACTCCATTCTTTTAGCCTTGCGTGACGCGGACCGGTCTGAAGTTGCCGCCGCCGTCGAACAGATGACGGCACCCGTGTCACCAGTTTCTCCACCGTCACTAGTCAAGCCAGCGGCCAAGGTCTCTACTCAAAAACCAGTCACGGCTCCAGTCACACCGGCAAAGGCCGAGTCTGACGCGCTGGTCGTCACAGACACGACGGCATGGCTGCTGGGGAAACCACAGCCACCAAAGGGCGTGGACATCGAGATCTGGAAAAACGCGCTGCGTCACAAAGTGCAGCACGAGTGGCAAGAGGGCTTCCATTTCTACGTGTTCAAAGAAGCCAAGGTCTTGGCGGTGGTCTACCCGCTCCAGACCAAGGACCTCAAGGCGCTCTTTGAGAAGCGGGCGGGCCAGACCTATGCGGAGTCGATCCTGTTGCAGGCCATTGAGCGGGCCGACTTGCTGGCCATGCGGCACAAGGACGGCAAGGGCCACATGGCCGCGTTGACGATCACCCGTCACACCAGGGAAGACGCCAAGCGTCTCGGCGTCAAGGAAGCCGCGCACCTCACCTGCCTCTGCCTTCGCCTGGAGGACCTGTTCTCCCCCGAAGAGATCGCCGCCTTCAAGGGAGCTGAAGCCACCAAAGCTGAGGGCATTCGAGTGCCACGGGTTGGCACCGTCGCCGCGGAGACCCCCGCGATCCCCAGGGAACACCAGGGGAAGAAGGTGGAGCCGGGAGGTGGGGTGGGTCAGGAGGAGCTCCCCGGCCCCGCGGAGCCTGGGAAGAGCTAGGACGTGGGGTGTTGGGGATGGTGGGGGAACAACAGCGATGACCGGCTGGGAGGGCGGAAGCCGGCCACCGCTGTGAGGGGAGTAGCGGGGAGAGTTAGACGACGCCGAATCCATGCTCCATCGCCCCCTCGACAAGGGCCTCAATGAAGCGGTGCTCAACGCCGAGGGTGTTGCCAAGCCAGGTTCCATCGGTGTGCTTTTTGAGCCACACCAGGGCCTTGCGGTTCAAGGGTCGCATGGTAAAGATGGTGCCATGGTTTTCAACAGCAAAATCAGCGCGTGCCATTTTCATCACCTCCTCTTACCCCAAGCAGGCCCCGATCCCATGCCCTCTAACCTCTTGAGGGAGTGCTTAGACCACCGTCATCGCCTCTTTCAAGAGGGCCAGCGCGTTCGCCTGGTGGCTCGCTGAAAAGCGGTGGTCGGTGGGGGTTGTGTCCGGCTCCCACACCTGACAGATCAGACATCGGCGGGCACCGTAGCAGCAACAGCAGTCGAAGCTTCCCATAGACTCACAACATCCACCCCACCACAAGTCTTGTGGGGGGCCCTTCGGGGTCTCTTTGGGGTTGAGCGGACAGAGCCCGTCAAGCCAGGTGGGCGCGATACTCCACGGCGAGGTCCGGCAAGGTGATCACGCCGTCCTCAAGGACCAGGGGCCGCCGGTTGGTGTCGCACTGGACAAAAAACTCGTGTCGCTCCATCGAACGTCCTCCGTGTCCATCTGAAGGGAAAGCGCCAGGATAGTTAGAACGCGCTGGGTGCGCCCGTGACTTCGAGCCACACGGACAGCGCCTGATCCAGGGCGGCCACAACGAGCAAGAAGAGACCGTATCCGCTCCACCAGAGATAGTCCATGGGTGATCATCCCCTTTCAAGGAAAGCAGGCCGAGGTTTCATTCTGAGCCGACACGTCAACGCCTAGGAACTCCATCTCATCGTGAAGCTCAAAGATCATCTGGCAGAGCTGGCACCCTGTGCCCGTCAGACCAACGGTGATCCGGCGGCCATCCGCAGACACGGTAGAGAGGTGGTCGTGGTCAGAGGGTGGCTCGCCCAGTACCCGCTTGGTGTGGACCTGCTCGGTCAGGCTGTCGTGAAGCCGCAGCCAAGCAGACGGGCACGGGCACAAGCCGGTGACCCAGTACCCGAAGTGCCGGTCTCGCACACCAGAGAAGAGATCCACGCACCCCATATCTTTGGCATTCAGCAATGTCCCAAGGCGCACGTCCGACAGCCGGTGGTGGTGAAACCGCAGCCGCCCTCGAACCAGCGACACCTGGTGCCGCTCGCCCAAGCACGCCACGTCCACCGTGACGTCCTGGGGGATCGCGCGCGGCCTCATGGTTCAACGTCTTCCGAGCGGATCCGCCGCAAGGTCTCTTGTTTCGCCCGCCTCCGATCGTATCGGCCCCGCGGGGGTTCCACCTTGGTGGGATGATGCGGCACACGCCCCTTGGGGAGTGTCCGCGTGAGAATGAGCTTCATCGCGTAGTCCTCCTTTCACTCATGGACAGTCCCTGACCCCATTCAAGGGGCGCTGTTCGTCTTATCGGGCTCAGGGGAGAGCCTGTAGGCTAGTAACCCCAAGGGGTCCGGCGGCAGGGCAACGCCCTCAGCAAGCCGCTCAAATCCCGTGGGGACAACCAGGTAGCGCCCGTTCGTCCACCGGATGATGTCGCCAACGCTGACGCTGCGCTGGGGCTTCGGCTGGAAGTCGTTCTGGCCCCAGTAAAAGACGTCCTCAAGGGTGGCGTCGTCCGGGACGTCCACCTGACGGACCTCGCTGTGGCCGCGCCCATGGAACGCGTGCAGTTCAACCTCAACGATCATGGCTCACTCCTCCTTTGATAGTGACTGACGGTGCTACGGCCGCTCCTCCACAAACTCGGCGTTGTCGGGCAGCCGCTCCCGATGGCTCTCCGGGATGCGCCCTTGGCCCCACAGGTTCGTCGTGGTGACGATCCGTCCGTCGAAAAACCGGATCGTAAACTTGCGCCCGTTGAACCCGCGGCGTCCGGGATACTTTCGCCACACCCCTCCAGTCTCGGGCCCGATATGATAGTGATGGCCCCGGATCCTCACGCTGGCGGGGTCATCGCGCACGGCGACCTTCTGATCCCAGAACGCCGTGATGTACGCGGGTGGTGCAGGTGACGTGATGGTCATAGACAGTGATCTCCTTTCATCAGAGACAGACCAGCGTCTCATTCGCTTAGGCGACCACGATCTCGCCCTTTCGCACCCGCGCTCGCACGGGGGAGTTGGTGAGTGAGGCAAGGCGCAGGCTGGTGAGGGTCGCGACAGTCATGGTAAGGGAGCGGCCAACACCCAGATGGCGCTTCAAGAGGGTAGCAACATGTTGCCTCAGGCTGTTCCAACTATCATTGGGATACTCGAATCCATGGTCAAGCGAACCAAGCGGGTATTGTGCAAGTTCTAGTAGGGCGAGGCCGGGGTGTTCCGTCAAAACAGAGCGGAGCACGGTGCCGCTATCGGCCAGCAATTCAATGCTGACGAAATAATAGCGGCTTGAAAATCGGCTGAACCGGTAGGCAGCAAGAGTAGAAGCGGCCATTATGGGCATACGGCCCCCTGCGACTGTTCTGCCGCTCCCTCCGGCACCGTCACGATCCGCCGCTCCGGGCACCCCAAACAGAGCTCCGGCCGCCAGTTGACGCTCCAGAGCTTCCAGCAGTCGCCGCAGGCGGGCGATCGAATCCAGATACGAACAGGCTGAACGAGTTGGGCCATGGGACACCTCCTGGGAAAACGTTCACCCCCTAGCAGGCCAGGGTCCCATGCGGTTTCAGTGGAGCCAGCAGAATAGGGGAACACCTGGGGGAGACAGGGGAGTGGGGGCTTGGCTGTGCGGGCGGGCCTCCGCCCCTGCGCCGGGCTGGGGGGGGCGGCCAGGACCACGCAGGGACGGAATACCGTCACGATCACGGGGTCGCTGGGCGCTCCGGGTGCTCGATGACCACGCGGGCCAGCAAGCGGCCCTGGACCTCGGCGTAGTGGGTCAGTGGTGCGTCTGTGGGCAGGGGGCCCTCGCCGTCGAACACGGCCGTGTCCGGCAGCTGCGCCCGGTAGTCGCCGGGGATCTCCCCTTGGTGCCAGAGGTCGCGCGTGACCACGATCCGTCCGCCGCCGCCCCGGAAACGGAGGGTGAACGTGCGGCCGTCGAACCCGTGGGGCCCGCCGGTGCGGTTCCCGTCGGCGTCGGCCACAATGTAATGCTGCCCGTCGATCCGCGCGACGTCGGGATCGTGCTGGATCTCAACTTTCTCGGTCCAGAACGCGGCCACGTCCTGGCCTGCCGGCCGCTGGTCACACCGGACTAGCTCGTCGGGAGTCCATTTGAGCGTAAGCATCGCGATCACCTCCTTTCACCAAAAGCAGGCCGTGGTTTCATTCCTATTCATGTGGCAACAGGGCAAACGCCTCTCGCGCCGCCGTCACCACGGCCTGCACATGCGCCTCGCTGTGCGCGTGCGTCTCGAGGGGGCTACAGGGGACGCGACAGACGCGGCACCACGCGTCAGATATCCACCCGTCGCCCCAGAACGGATCAGCGCCGGATTCTCCCCTGGAGTCCATGGAGATGCCCATCTCGCCGCACCATCCGGTCACGTCCGTATTGCGGGCGGCAGAGCGAATGGCGTCCCACGCGGGTGTCCAGAGGCCGTCTCGCAGGAAGGCCAGGCGCACGCTGCCCAACTGACCCAGGCTGATCGGCTGGCGACGATCAGGCCGCGCGGCATGGACGAAACCCAGGTCCAGTCCAAGGGTCCAGCCCTGGAGAAACGCGGCATAAAGGGCTGGCGGCAGCGAGAGAAGCCCGAGGTCCTCACAGGTCTGTCCTTGCGGAAACGCGCCGTCAAGGGTCTGCCGCGACGATCGCCACACGTATTCATACTGTCCCAGCAGCACCGTCCGGCACCCAACCGCCAAGTCCATCACCTCGGCGAGCTTCATGGTGCTCTCCGGGTGGTTCTCGAACCGCAGCGAGCCATCGTCCAGCAGGCTCACCCGATGATCCTGGCCGTCGAAACAAGGGACGCGAAGAACAGTCATGTTGACATCTCCTTTTCACCCCCAGCAGGCCCACACCCCATTCATTATCACAAGGAGTAAAGCCATGGAGCATCAGAGAGGAGCGAAGACAAGGGCGGCACAACGAGAAGACAGAAGAAAGAGATCGGCCTTCTGTGTGGCCGCGCTAGCCCTTATAGGAATGGCGATATCGACGCTGGGTCCGTATACCTGGGCAATAAACGTGTGTCTGTGGGTTGGGGCGGTGTTGGCGCTCCACCTTGGCATAAGTCAAGGGGTGCACTCAAAGTCCTGTGATCCAGATGGCCGTCTGTGGGGGGATCTGTGGATGATCCTCATGGAGCTTCTAGCGGTGGTGGGGCTCCTGACCGCCTGGAGTGGTGTCACCCATTGGATTCGGTCGCCGGTGACGCGCTGGCTGCTTGGTCTTGGGATGCTGTTGGTGGGTCTACCGGTGGTGGCGTCCGTAAGACACGCTTGGAGCTGCTCCCATAGGAGGTCCAAGCGTCTCCCGGCCCCCTGGGACCGCGCGACACGTACTATACGACGCCTTGGGCTCTAAATAACGGGTCACTCTCGACAGCCCCATCCCATGTGTGCCTCAGCCGCTCAAGAGTACCACCTCACAAAGGAGAAGTCCCATGTCACAACGCTTCACCGACAACCTGCGCGAACAGCTCGAGGACCTCTCACTCCCCGCCGCCCACGAGGCCCGCCGCGTGATTAACCAGCGTATCGCCGCTCGGCGCTCAGTCCAGTTCACCCTGGAGCATGGGCTCGCCGGGCAACTCTTAACGATGTGGTCGCAGTCCTACAGGAGAAGCCACCCTCACGCAGGACCCTTATGGTGCGCCTCTCTCTACTGGTGTTTGCCATCCACACCGGCGTTCAGTTCCCCCTGGTGCTCATCGCCGTCTGGACGTGGCACCTCACGCTGACCCCGGGTACCCTGGGCGTGCTGTACGGGATCACGATGCCGGTCTATGCCTTATGGTGGAGGGTACTCGAAGCGCTGGTGGTGCCCTTGCGCCGGCACATCACAGACCCCGCAAAGGAAGAGGGCGGGAGCGACCACGTGTAGTCCGTTCCCATCCACAGCACACCAAGCAACAGGAGCCTCACCCATGCAAACACCCGTGAACCAGCCGATGGTGATCGACCCCGATCTCTCCCCCCGTCTCAGCGAGCTCTTTTGGAACCCGGCGATACCAGATAACGCCTATTGGGATCACGTGAGACGCGACCCCATCCTCAACGCCGCGAGTGCGGCCATCAAAGAAGGAGTGATTGCCATGCTCGAGGCACCCACAAAGCCGCTTATCCCCCTGATCGTGGTCAAAGAGATCATCCCAAAAGCCTGTGAAGAAGAGGAACACGCCTGCCGGTGCCTGGAGGCGGCGGGGGCCAGCCTGTGTAGAGAGGAGCACGACAATCAGGACGTGTTTCGGACGACCCTCTGCGCCGATTGCCACCGTCCCCTCGGCGAGAACGGCGGCTACTACGTTGATCCCGCGGCGACTGGCCAGGCCGCGCCATGCCTAGCGTGCAACTGGCCGATCACCTACCCGGGCCACTTCTACTGTCGGCCGTGTTTTGCGAAGCGGCTGACACCGGCGGGCACCCCCTCGTAATCCTCCACCCATCACCCGCCCCTTCTCTCCCAGGTGTGCCGCTGCCACCAGGCGAAGGCCGTGGCGAGCGGGGTCAGGGGCACACGGGGAACACTTGGGGGAGATAAGGGAGCGTGCGTTTGGGTGACGTGCTGAACGACAACTGAGAACTATCAGAAGGAGAGAATCACCATGACCATCATCGTCCTTGGAATGCTCTGCATCCTGTTCTGTCTGTGTGCTGGACGAAGGGGACGGCGGGCCTGGGATCGCGAACAGGGTCGGCGGGAGACAGAAGGGGCGCGTCTAGTTACATGGCTTGAGGTGTGAGGATGGGGCCGTTCACGGTTGCTGCTCCGGCGAGCGCACGCCGAAGGCCAGAGCGATGGCGGCGAACGTCTCCTGCCCTACGTGAGATGAACTGAGTGGCACAAGCTCGCGGGCGACTGCCCAATTGACCCGCCATCCCGCATTACAGTAGATGGCGAGGTGTTCTTTTTTACTGATCAAGTTGTTCTTGTCCCTCGAGTGGTGGTTCCAGGTGGAGACTTCGATGATCGGCGCTTTCATGGAAAAGGTGACGCCGACGACGAAGCAGATATCCAGTGTCCGAATGGCATAGTGCTGATCCCAGAGGTGGTCGACAACACGGGCCTGGGGACCGTTGAGTAGTCGTCGATTGCTGCGTGCCCTCGCCGTCCACAATGCCCAGGGGAGTTCATCCGCACGGATGGGGGCTGAGATGGTGGCAAGGATCTCACCGCATCGACTGTGGCTATCGAGAATCTTCAGAAACTTCATGTCCATATCCGAATGATCGTGCAGTACCAGCCGATCATTCTGCCAGCTTACGGAGTGCCACTCGCCTAGACAGGGGACCCGGACGGTAGTTGTGGCGGAGTGGGCCGGGCAGCGTCGTCGGAGTAGAGCGTTCATAGGATCTCCATATAGATGACGGCGTGGTTGGGAAAACGAAGAGCGTGCCCGGCGATGAACCGGACACGCTCATTGTTCGCTACTGGGTGTTCTTGTGGTCTCACGGGATCGGAACAGCTAAGGCGTTCGGCCGATGATCCCCACGGCGTGGGGAATATTCAATGTGTGCTGTTACGATAGCAGGCGGTACATGACCTGTCAACCATACGAGAATGAAAACCCGACAGCAGCCGGATCGCAGGAGACGCTGTTATTCCTCGTTGAGAAAGACGTGAAGCGACTGGGGGGCGTCCGCCTTCACGCTGAAGGAGATTCGACAGTCTTGGGTCTGGAGTGTGTCGCTGGCGTTGAGGTCTCGCACGAACTCTTGTGCGCGCTCGTGAGCCTCAGCTAGCGAGTCGGCGTCGAGTCGTCCGATGATAGTGCCGGGAATGTTGAGCGCATATTCGGCCATGGGGGAGTCACCTCCTTTCATCTAAAAACAGACCAACACGCTCATGCTCTCCGGGCGAAGAAAAAACCCCGGCGGCAGCCGGATCGCAGGAGGGCGAACGATCTAGCCGCTGCCGGTCGGGCGGGGGGCGTCAGCATGACGGTGTGTGCAGGGTTACGTGTTGCGAGCTTTTGGCGTGTGGGTTACCGGGTTGTCCCTTCAGCCTTGGCGATCGCCGCGTTTGCCAAGTTGATCGCCTGAATAACTACGGGATTCTTGGAGCTGATTGCGGTTGAGATGAATGGGGCGGTCGCGTGTCCGAGTTCTTTCAGGGCGGCCAAGAGATCGTCAATCGCCTCTAACTTCCGCTTATTCTCCGCGCCAGGACAGGTCGAATCGTCGCACTCGTGGGGCACCTCTTGGAAGCGCACGATGAGGTCGGCATCGGGTTCCCAGTTGACCTCGGCGATAATAATGGCAAGCTTTTTTGACCAGACGCGGTGGAGCCAGCGGTTGTCTTTTCCGGCACTGGCAGGTTCAAGCAGGGTGCTACCGTATTTGAACGGTCCCTTGGTGTGGGTGTGTTGTTCCATGGCCTCTCTTCCTTTCATGTGGCGCAGATTACCGTCTCTGTCTATGCAGCTTCATTCGCCCCCACAGCATCAGCATCGGGGGCTCGGTGCGTGTCACGATGTAAACGCCTTTTATATGATCACCTCCTTTCACACGGTGCAGACCACTGTTCCATTCATTGTGTGCTGTGTCGCGAGCGTGAAGCTGAGTGGCCCTTGTCTCCTGACGCCTGGGGAGCCATCGGTCTTCCGTTGAACACCCGCTGCACCGCCTCGGTAAGCGGCTCCCCGAACCACCGGCCGACGCCAGGAAAGCCTGCGTACGCCACAAGCTCCAAGCACCAGTCGAAGACGATGGTGCTGGTGAGCAGCCAACTGAGGTGTTGCAGGGTCAGGAGGTCCTGTTGGGTAATCATAGCACGTGCTCCATTGTTTCATGGGGAGAGAAGAGGCCCGACGGGCTAGGGCGGTGTGATCCCACCCCAGCCCGCCGGGCGTTGCCAGGGCCCCTTGGCTTAGAAGGGGACCTCCTCTTCTGTCGCGGGCTTTGTGGTCCCGCCGTTGCCGTCGGGCTTCGGGCCCAGGAACGTGACCCGATCGGCCACGACCTCGTGCTTGCTGTGCTTCGTGCCGTCCTGGGCCTCCCAGGTCCGGTAGTGCAAGCGCCCGTCGACCAGGACCTGACGGCCTTTCTTCAGGTGCTCGGCCACCGGCCCGGCCTGCTTGCCATAGACGCTGACGTCAATGAAGCAGACGTCCTCTTTCTTGGTCCCGTCCTTGGCCGTGTACGTCCGGTTGGTCGCGAGCCCGAACGCCGCCACCAGGTCGCCCGATGGGAGCGTCTTGGTCTCGGGGTCCCGGGTCAAGTTGCCGACCAGGATGACCTTATTGTAACTTGCCATCGTTCTCACCTCCTTTCGATGCCCCACGGCCTTGTTACCGTGGGGGAAATTGACGGGCCTAGCCATGCGCTGAGCCCTAGAGACACCCCCAAGCAGATCGAAGTTCCATGCCCCTTCCCCGTGTCTCTGGCTGCGCATGATGTGTCTAGGAGAGAGCCAGGCGGACCACGTCAAGCCGGGGGAGGGCGTCCGGCTCGGCGGGTCGTGGGTGCCTGGGCGGGGGTTACGCGTGGACGGCGGCTTGCCGCAGCGGCTTCGCAGCGCGCACCCTCGGGTGAGGTGGCAGGCAGGGTCGGCGAGGCGACGTGGTGACGGTGGCCGACGCGGGCCTGGTGGTGTGCCCGTTGCCGTTGCCGTTGCCAAGAGGCAGTTCCAGGAACGCGATCTCTTCCGCCATCCGTGCGGCCGCCGTCGGATCGGTCTTGTATAACGTGGCGAGCTCCTCCCGGACGGCCATCTGCATGAGCGCAGCATCCTGGGCCGCGTACGGGTTGCGTCGGATCGCGCTGGTGCCGTTGTGGCGGGTCAGCGGATCGCTGAAGTCCGGCCGTCCCCCGTCGGGGTGGCGTTGGACGTGGAGCCATTGGAGCCGTGTCTTGTCCTCAGCACGGCAGATGCGCATGGTGTCCTGACGCGATCGGCGGAGTGCCTTCACGCGCCGTCGCAGGTCATCGCGGTTGGTCAGGATATCCTCAGCGGTGAAGCGGCGCAGTTGGCTGACCAGGCTCTGCACGGCGAGGTGTTCGACGCGGCCGAGTGTGAGCCCGAAGTGCTTGCCGGGGAGCCGAAGTTTGTACACGCGATAGCCGTGACGGATCCAGTTGCGGCTGATCTCCACGCCAGAGGGCGTCGGTCGCCGTGCCGCGCGCAGGGCCCGTACCTGAGCGATGAGCTCGTCGCGTTGCGCAAGGATGCTGGTTGCACTCAGTGCTCGGAGCGTGGTCACCAGCGCCTCGACCTGAGGGTCGCCGACCGGCCCAAGGGAGAGCCGGAACGTCGCGGTGGGAATGCGAAGGTCATAGGTCCGCCGTCCGCGTGTGCTCAACCGGCTGATCTCAACCCCTGGCCGCGTGGGCCGCCGCGCCTCACGCAGAAGCGCACACGTAGCCTGCACCCATGCCCATTGCGCCGCGATGGCGTCAGCGGTCATGCCGCGCAGGAGTGTGACGAAGGCCTCGACTTGGGTGTTCCCGACTGGACCGAGAGAGAGTTTCTTACGGTCGCGCGGGAGCTCAAGCGTGTGTGTGACGGTCTCATGGCGGGTGCGACATTTCGAAATCCAAACTGGTGTCATCTGATCACCTCCTTTCACCCCCAACAGACCGTGATCCCATGCTTGTCTGTCGGGGTCGTCGTGTCTAATTGATCCACGCGTCAAGCAGCCGCTCGGGGGCCTCGCCCCTGCTGAGCCGCTCGCAAATCGTGTGGAGCGCCAACATCGGCTGTGTGGCTCGAAATCCTAAGATGATGATCGGCCCCGTGATGCGCACGGCGCCTGCGCGGTGTCCGCGTGGGACGCTGCCGACGAAGCGGCCGATGTACTGTCCCGGTGCGACACGCCGATAGCTGCGCCATCCATAGGAAATGGTGGTCATCTGATCACCTCCTTTCACATGTGACAGACCAAGGTCCAATGTTTTAGGTGTGCTCTGAAAACGGCGGTGACAGCAGGAAGGGACGCCCCCGATGCCACCTCGGGGGCCTGGGGAGTCGAGTGGTGACCGGCCGTGGCCGCCAGTGTCCTGTGGGGAGGACTGGGGAGGAAACGAGCAGAGGTTAGGAGTCCAGGGTGAGCAGTGTGAAGCCCTCATAGAGGCGGGCTTCGAAGGCCCTGCGCCGCTCGCCTAAGTAGAGAGGGCGTTCGGCCAGCTGGCTGAGCGGCAGCTCCTCGGGCGTGGGGACGGTTTCGAGCTCATCGAGCGTTCGGAGGAGTCGCGCCGCCTCTGCCTGGTTGGTGCGCTCGAGTGTGATCAGGTCGTTGGCGGCGTCACCGACGAAGTGGGGATCGTCCGTGGGTTGGGACCATGTGTTGCGTCGCGGTCGTTGTCCTGTCATATCATCACCTCCGTTCATGAAGAGCAGGCCTGGGTCTCATGCTGGTGTCCTGCCCGTCCGGCGTGAGCTGAGACTCGCCCATACACACGAGCGTCGTCACCCGGTCCCGCGCGTTGAACAGCGCGATGAGGTACAGGTGAGCGTCGACGCAGGGGGGGACCGCAGCGTCGAGGTGCCAGATCAGGGCGTGGGTGTCCCCGCCGCGTTGGTCCGGCAGGGTCGGCGCGATGAGGGTGGGGGGGCCGAGAACGCGGATCATGAGGCGGCGGCTGGTCCCGATGTCGATGGTGGCGAGATCGGCGTCATGCTTCATGCGGGCGGCCCCGATCCAGGCGAGGGAGAGCAGGATGAGGGAGACCGCCATGGCCCTGGCGGCAAATCTGTGGGGGTGTGTCATGAATGACCTCCTTTCACCATCAGCAGACTTGAGTCCCATTCCTGGGTTGCTCAGACCGGCTCGATCGTGAGGGCCTTGAGCGACGTCAGCAGCGCCGTCACCGGGGGTCCCCCGTCGGCGTCAACATAGTTCGCGGCCTCAATCTCACAGGTAAGTTCCGTCAGGATCTGGACGCGATAACTGGGCATGGCAAAAACCTCCTGTTCACCCTCAGCAGGCGCTCACCCCATTCAGTGCGATGAGCGCCTAAGCCGCCTGGAGGGCCATCTTTCGTGTGGTCCGCCGTCGTTGGGCCACGAACGCATTGATCGCGGCCTTGGCCTGGGTCAGCGCATACGCCGGATCATCGAAGCCCCAGCAGCTCTCCAGCGTCTCGCCGGCGCGGTCAGTGATGACAAAGCCCACGTAGGCCCCAGAGAGGTAGCGATCGTAGCTCTCAACCTCGGCCCGCAGTGCCGCCTTGGCACGTTCGATGAGCGCCGGGGTCAGTCGCGTGCCTCCGTATTCCTTTAAGACCTCCGCCCGCTCCACATAGATGTACCCGACCTGCCCGGAGTCCCAGGGACACGAGAATGGCGTGGTCTGCATCGTGATCCCGGAATGGTCGTAGAGATAGAGCGGCAGGACCACCACCTTGCCCGCGCCGTCCGGGTCGAGCTGGTCCATGAAGCGTTCCACCTCCGTCTTGGGAAGCGGAGTATCCCCGAGGTCCTCAAAGAACCACGTGGTGCCCTGTCCAGCCAGAGTAATGGTGTTGTCGCTCTCCTCGACAAGCCGGACACAGTGTTCAAAATCCTCTGGCGAGTCGAAGGAGTGTGTGTCGCCGAGTTGGTGTCCTAGATGCCAGCAGACCATATGTCCCAGGTTGTCGTGGTCCCGCGGGTTGGGGGCGTCGTCGTCTGAATACAGCGCAATCGTGTGGCCCTTGTATGGGTGCGTCTCAATTGGCTCGTGCATGATGGTGTCCTCCTGTGATGGGCCAGCTCTGTGCCAGCGGTTCAAGAATGAGCAGGTAGTGATGGTGTCTGTGTTTGGTGATGGGGACACTTGAGAAACAACACGCCCGGGAGACCGGTGGAAGGCATCCCCGATCGCCCGGGCGCGTGCGGCACCCAGGGACGGCCAGCGCCCGCGGTGAGCCTACGGTAGTGGTAGTAGACGGTCAGGCTGTCCGGGAGGGAGTGATCGCGCCCTAGGTGTGGGGGAACCGGGGGCATCACCCAGTTCACGAAACAGCAGGCCGAGATTCCATGCTTTCTCAGGACCTGCCGTTGTGCTGCCACGCCTGGTAGCGCCGCCGGTATCGCTCCGCGCCATCGCTGGTCGCAAGTTCAGCCGGGGCGGGAAATGGGGGATAGCTCCCAAGAGAAAGGCAGCGAAGGTGGCATCTGAGGTGGGTGGCAATCTGGCCTGCGCTGAAACCGTATGCTTTACCACATCTCAAGATAATATTGCGAGCGAGTCTTCCGGCGCACACATCTATAAGCTGAGATGTGGGCCGATGCTTGCGCTTGCACACCCGGCAGTGGAAGCTCAAACCAAAGAGGGCCCGGAGGCCGTTGCTGCTGTCGGAATCAACGTGAGTCATTAGAGGTTCTCCTTCTCACCATCAACAGCACGAGGAGGTCGCATATGAACGACAGACACCTCTAGCAGGCCAGTATTCCATGCACGTCGGTTTCACCATCCCAACAGACCGTCACCCCATGCTCTGGGAGCCCGCCGTGTCGGCCGGCCCCGGAAAGGAGACATGACATGTCGTTCTCGAAATCCATGATTATGAAAGCTGGGATCCTCGCCTTGTTGGTGTACGCCGTGTGGTTCGGAGTCCGCCGTTTTGAAGGGGTGCTTGACCGCTATCACGCGTGGTACCAATACGCCATGGGCGTGCACGTGATCCAACAGATGTTCGGCGACGGCAGCTCGTTGGATCGAGGGTTCGAGCAGGCCAAGCGCGACTTCGCCAAGCCTGCGATACCTCTGCCTCCTTCTCACGAGCGCGCGAGAGTCTCCACCTTCGACGACCGCTTTAAGCAGGGCGTAGAACAGTTTGACCGCAAGACGCAGGAGGACCGTCGTGAGATGGACCAGCAGTTCCCCCAACCCGTGCCTGTCCAGCCCCAGGCTCCCCTGGCCCCCTCGCCCCAAAATCCCGCTGTAGTGCAGCCGGCCCCCGCGCCATTAGTGCCCGCCGTCGGCGAACAATGGACGCACGGCGACTACGCCGGGATGTTTGCGTTCCTGTGGCACACTGGCATCTTGCCAGGCCTTGGCGTCCTCGCGCTGGCCATTGGGCTCGGGTCTGTCTGGTTCCGCCACCGCAAGCAGGCCGTCCGCAAGCAGGTGAAGCAGTATCTGGGCGACGAGCTCGACTAAACTCGGGCCCAGCGCGTCCCACAACACACAAGAAGGAGGACTCAGATGAACCTCGCATCCGCTCGCCAGCACGAGAGGAGTGCCACCCCCCCATCGCGCGTCTCATCCTATCTCCACGACCCCGCCGCTCGCCCCCCTGGCCTGGTCTTGGGCTACGGCTACAACATGCTCGACCAGGACCAGGAGGGGGCCGTCGTGGTCCCCTGGGACGTGGCGAACCGACACACGTATATCCTGGGCGCCACCGGCTCCGGCAAGACCGTCCTGCAGCGCAATCTGGCCTATCAGTTCGTGCGGGCGGGCTATGGGGTCCTGCTGATCGATCTGAAGGGCGAGCCCGAGCTGCTCTGGGACCTCTGGCGCGGCTGTGTCGCGGCCGGACGCCAGGAGGACTTCGTGTACCTGTCCCCCGTGTTGGAGGACAAGTTCATGCTGACCTCGGCGGCGTGGAACCCGCTGATCAACGGCGACGCGTCGGTCGTCGCTGGCCGCCTCATGGACGCCTGGTGGAACCCCTCGCCGGAAGCGGAGTTCTTCGAGAAGGTCAAGGCCGATATTATTCTCGCCACCATCACGGCCCTCAAGGCGACGGGCAAGGTCTTCACCTTCGAGGACATCACCTACGCGCTTAGCAGCAAGGCGGCCATGGGGTCGCTCCTGGCCATGTTTCCCAAAGGCTCAGACCCCTACCGGATGTTGAATGACGTGATCACCGAGTGGACGCAGAACCCCAAGGTGTACATCAGCTACCTCAAGTCGACGAAGGTCGCCTGCCAGATGCTGGCCGTGGGGCTCGCGAAGACCGTCTGCAACGCGATCAGCCCGACGTTCGATGTGGCCCGGGCCGTCGAGCGGCGGCAGGTCGTCTACTGCCTCCTGCCGACCATGCGCGCCCGCGAGCCGATGCAGGCGTTGGGCCGGATCCTGGTGTCGGAACTGAAGAACACCTTTGCCGAGATCCAGCTCGCGCAGGACCGACCGGCGAAGTTCGCCATCGTGATCGACGAGTTCCAAAAGCTCATCTTCCCCGGCATCATGGACCTCTTCTCCACCGCCCGCTCCGCCGGCGTGTCGCTCGTCGTGAGTCACCAGACCTTGGCGGATCTCGACTACCAGATGCGCGGCGAGGCCTTCGGCCGGTCGCTGCTCGACAACTGCGCCACCAAGCTCATCATGGCGACCCGTTCCAAAGACTCCGCGCGGGCCATGGCCGATATCATTGGCGAGTGGCCGCCGATCCCCCTACTGGGCAAGTTCATCACCCTGCGCTACCTGGTCCAACCCGACACGCTGATGGGCAAGAACGAGTACCACCAGGACGGCCTCGGGACCGGCGAACTCGTGGCGAAGATCGAAGGCGACATCTTCCGGGTCACGGTCCCCGCGGGAGCCAAGCGTGTGGCGACCCAGCGGCCCGGCGACAACATCCCCAAACCCAGCGGGGTCTACAAGGAGATTGACTACGGCCAGCCGCTGAATCTCGCGAAGCCCTAAGGGACCTGCGATGGTGCGACGGATCCAGGCATGGGCGGCCTCGCGACCCAAAGCCTCGCCCGGCTCTCTCGTGTTTCTGGTGCCCTCCGGTCTGTTCCCCCGACCCCCGGAGCACGCCGAGTGTGAGCAGGCCCTGGCGACCGGGATGCCCTGTCCGGCCCTGTGCCCGTCGTGCTGCTATCGGGTGCGGCCACTCAGTGACCATCGGGAGTCGTAAGGCTGCCAAGAGGAGAGAGGACACCAGGGGAAGGCCGTGGGCTCTGGGTGAACGTCAGGAAAGGAGGGTGGAGATGGACGCAGGACCGGCCGCGCGGCTCGCAGATGACGCGGCCTTGGCGTATTTGCTGGCCGGGAAAGCAACCGTCACGCTCCGGCACGTCCAGACGGGGACGCGCTATACCTATACGGTCACGGCGGTCACGACGTCGTCGCCGACGACGACCACCCCCACAACCCATGTGGTTCGCCTGGTGGATCCCCGAAGCCGCCTTGCGGAGGAGGTGGGCCACATTGTTGGTGGGCGAGACTTCATGGCCCGCCGTCCCCCTGAGGGCACCGAGGCCGATCGGCCGGCTCGGGCGTTCGCGTTCGTGCTGCGCCGCCTGGTGGCCGGTGAGACATTGCCGGACGGCGTGGAGGTGTGGCACGAGGGGACCTGCGGCCGCTGCGGCAAGCCCCTGGTGGTGCCGGAGTCGATTGACCGGGGGATCGGTCCCCGGTGCGCGAAGGGGAAGAGCGCGGGACCGGGGTGGCCCGGCATGCGCCTGCGCGTGCCGAGCGGTGGTCCTCGGCGTATCTGGCGTCCACTACCATATTGCGAGGACGTCTGAAGAGGCCACGATGCTGCTGAACGCCGAGGAGGTGCGCCTGGACCAGGGCCGCTATGCCTTCATCGACGGCAACGGCTTGGGCGGGATCGGGGTCGTGTTTGTGAATCAGGATGGGCCCATTCGGAGCGTCCAGATGCACTCGACCACCGTCCAAGAGGTCCTGACGGCCGCCGCGGCCTCGGGTCTGGTAGACCTGAGCCCCATCACAATCGCGGAGGTGTGTAGTCACATAAGAAACGGCCATGCCGAGATCAGCGCGCTCTTCGCGGCCCTTCTGGAGGTCCCACCCCACACCCGACTCACGGTGGTGTACGACTTCAAGCCCATTGGGGGCTTTTTCTGTGGGGAGCTCAAAGCGAAGAAAACCTGGTTTGCCGCCGTGGTGACCGCGTGCCAACGCATCGCTGAGTCCAAACAGCTCACCCTCACCTTTCGGTACCAGCCCGCCCACGCCAGCCGCTGGGCCGGACGGCACGAGTACGCGGTCTTCAACACACTTGCGGACAAACTGGCAACTGAAGCTGTCACGTCAGCCGATGCCCTTGCTCTTCGGAGATGGCGCCGCTCCCGTGGTCGTCGGTGTAAAGAAGGCGGCTGGACGATGAGGAAAGGAACACACAGATGAGTTGGTGGAGTTGGCTCACAGCGATGCCCGGGTCCCAACCCTGGCGTGAGAAGGGGCTCCTCGACGCCCAGACGAATCGGGCGAGTCTCATGGCGCTGTCCTGGGATCGCCTGGAGGACCTGGTGGCCGAGGCCTATCGTCGCCAGGGCTACACGGTCGCCCGGATGCCCCGACGCGGGGCGGACGGGGGCATGGACCTCCAGCTGCGGCGCAACGGGCGCTTCACGATCGTGCAGGTGAAGCAGTGGCGGGCGAACGCCGTGGGGGTGGCGGTGGTCCAGCAGATGTTCGGCGTCATGGCCGCCCGGCGGGCCCATGCGGTCGTGATCATCACCTCGGGCCGTTTCACGCGCGGGGCCTGGCAGTTTGTCAAGGGCAAGCCGATCACGCTCATCGGCGGCAAGCGGCTGATGGAGCTGGTCCGGTCGGTCCAGGCAGGAGGGGGTGCACGGTTCACAGGATAAGAGAGCTGAGAAATCGCTTGACAGGTTCCTCAATACTGGGGTATGAGTGCCCTAATGAAACGACACCCTTTGCTCATTTCTCGGATCATGGCCACGGTCAGATCCAAGGGCACGGGGCCAGAGATCCAACCACAACGCGCGCAACGCGCCTTCAAGTGCTGCTTCATGCTCCATCCTTCGGACCTATCAAGCGAGTCAGATCTAAGGTTGATGGCCACCCTTTGCATGGTCGCTCCTTGAAAACACACGGCTTACCCTCACCGTCTCGACAACCCTGGAAGGTAAGGTGGAAGGAGCTTGACAGTGGCGAAGCGACAGGAACCCAACTCGCCGTTCTCTGAGAAGATCGTCCCGCTCATTCCCGCTGGCAAAATTCGCTGCTTCATCACCGGTAACCTCCTGAAAGACACTCCGGAGGAAAACGTCCGCCAGCGGTGGGCGCGTAGCCTAGTGGAAGAGTATAAGTACGAGAAGTCGGACATTGCCATTGAGTTCGCAATCAAGATGGGGCGCGCAAGGAAAAAGGCGGATCTTGTGATCTTCAAACAGGGCGCGGAGAAGAAACAGGAGAATATCTTTATCATTGTTGAAGCGAAGCGGGTAGATGTTCTTCCGAAGGATGCCCGCCAAGGCGTGGAGCAACTCAAGAGCTACATGGCTGCATCGTCACATTGCCGCTATGGGCTGTGGGTCGGAACGGAGAAGCAGGGGTTTGAGAAGTTACGTGATGGTTCGATGGAGGAAGGTCTATCGGACATCCCCTCGCGGGGCGAATTAGAGCCGAAGGTCCCTCAGTTCCGGGACCTCGTTCCAGCTCTTGACCTCAAGGCAGTGTTCCGTCGCTGTCACAACTATATCTACGTGAACCAAGGCCTTCAAAAAGCAGAGGCGTTTCATGAAATGCTCAAGCTCATTTTTTGCAAGGTCTACGATGAGACTGAGAGCGTGGGGGAACTTCGCTTTTACGTTCGGAACGAGGAACGCAGGTCTGAGGCGGGACAACGCAGGGTGTTGAGTGACCGAATTGCCCCTCTCTTCGAAGCCGTCAAGGAACGCTACCCCTATATCTTCAAGGGCAATGAAACGATTCAACTGAATCGCCGCGTGCTCGCATACATCGTGTCTGAGTTACAGCGTCTCTCTCTGCTCCGTACGAAGGCTGACGTGAAGGGCGCGGCCTATGAGGAGCTAGTAGGAGCGAATCTACGGGGGGACCGCGGGGAGTATTTTACTCCGAGAAACGTGTGTGATATGGCCATTCGCATGTCCATCGCCACATTTCCACAAGAAAAGTTGACGCGGCTGAGGGTCATTGATTTGTGTTGTGGGACCGGTGGCTTCCTGGTGTCGTGGATTAATAATTTGCGCGTCATTCTGACGGAATATGAGACGGCGAAAGGCAGGACTGCGGAAGAAGTTGAAGCCACCGTCGCGGCAAGGGTGAAGGAGACGTGCCAGGCAAACCTCTTCGGGATCGACATCAATCCCTTCTTGGTTCGCACCTGCCAGATGAATCTCGTGATGCACGGCGACGGATCAGCAAACGTCTTCCCTGCTGATTCGCTCCTATCGCCTTCAGAGTGGGACGATCCCGAAGCCAGGCAGCGAATCCCCTATGGGCATGCGGATTTGGCTGTAACCAATCCACCCTTTGGGAGCAAGGCCACGGTCGACGATCCGCATGTGCTGTCACGCTATCAATTGGCGACCTTCGACGCCGCGAGTATGCGAAGTGCGCTTCCCGCAGAGCAACTCTTTGTGGAGGCCGCACTGAACTTCATTCGTCCTGGCGGACGGCTGGCGATCGTGCTCCCAGACAGCATCTTGAACAACCCAGGATTGGAGTTCATACGCAAGTGGCTTGTTGGAAGGGCCCAGGTGATCGCCAGCGTTGATCTCCCAAAAGAGACCTTTGCGACGAGCGGAGGCGTTCCGAATCCGAGCGTCCTGCTTTTAGAAAAGCTCACCAAGAGCGAGATCAAGCTTTACGAGGCTGGTGCTCTGGACACCTACGACGTGTTCATGGCGATCCCCAAGACAGCGGGGATAGATAAGCGCGGTAATGCAGTGCACCTGCGCTCACCAGAAGGGTTTGAGATTTTGAACGAGGCGATGGAGCCGATGGTGAACGATCAGATTTCGCATGTGGCTGAGGCGTTCAAGCGCTGGATGATGGGAGGCGGGTATGCCAGACATTAGAGCAACCGCGGCGCCAGTCCCTGAAAACAGGATTGAAGCCTTTTCCGTTGGCCTCGAGTGGCTGAAAAAATCACATGGGTTGCGCCTCGATGCGAGCCACTACAACCCGCAACTGGCGATGTGCCTTGGCATTCTTCGGCGGAGCGGGTTGCCGTTGGTGCCTCTTGGGGAGTTAATCGAGGACGTGTTCATCCCGCCGCGTTGTCGTCGTATGTATGTGGAGGATCCCAACCACGGTTTGCCTTTCTTACAGGGAGTTCATGTCGTCCATTTTATCCCACCAGACCTCAAGTACGTCTCCAGACAGGCACAGAAACATCTTGAGCGTTGGATTATCCGGGCGGGCTGGGTTCTCATTACACGATCAGGAACTGTCGGGCGCACCGTGATTGCCCCTCGTGAGTGGAATGGGTGGGCAGCGTCTGAGCATATCCTCAGGGTGATACCAAAGAAAGATGCCTCGATCCCCGTTGGATACTTATGGGCATTCCTTCTCTCCCAGTATGGTCAGGTGCAGCTGACATCTCGAATCTATGGCGCCGTTGTGGACGAGCTCACAGAGGATCAGGTCCGCAACGTGTTGGTGCCGGTTCCGAAGACCGCTGAGCAGGCAACGATGGTGGAAATAACAAGTTGTCTTGCCGCGAAGGCGCTCTCCCTCAGAGGCGAGGCCAAGCGGCTCGCAGAGAATGCGGTCTCCTCTGTGGAGGCGCTCATACATCGCGGACCGAAGGTCAAGGAACAAAGACGGCAGCGCGTTGAGACTTTCGCGGTGGAGAGTGCATGCCTTGTTCAGTCGGATACGACTCGGCTTGATGCGAGTCATTATAACCCGGACCTGGCCAGAGCGAAACAGGCGCTCAAGTCAACAGGGATGCCGTTGAAGCGGTTGGAGCAAGTGACAGGGCGGGTGTTCATTCCCCCCCGATTCAAGCGTATCTATGTAGATAAGGACCACGGGATCCCGTTTTTGCAGGGGAGTCACGTGGTGCACTTCCAACCGGCTGACCTCAAGTATCTCTCAAGGGAGGCGCAGAAAAATCTTGACACGTGGATTATTGAGCATGGGTGGGTATTGGTGACGTGTTCCGGGACGATAGGAAGGGTGACCATCGCTCCAGACGGATGGCATTTGTGGGCGGCCTCCCAGCACATCCTTCGCATTGTTCCTAATGATGAGGGTCCATGTCCTGGTGGGTATGTGTACGCCTTTCTGGCCTCATCATGTGGACAGGCCCAACTCACGTCGCACATTTACGGGGCCGTGGTAGACGAGCTGACGGAGGATCAGGCCAGGAGCATCATGATACCCATCCCGAGGACCAATAGACAACGGCATACTGTGCGTGCGATCAACACGTTGGCGTTAGAGGCGACCAAGAAAAAACAACAGGCCGTCGATCTGGTTGAGCGGTCTTTGACGCAGGTGCAACAACTGATCGAACGGGAACGAAGTACATCGCTGGTTGCGAAAAAAATGCAGGGCGAGCAATCAGGGTTTGCCTCCGCTTCTCTATCAAGCCAGTGAGTGAGCTTCTCACGAAGGTAATTTCTCGCTCAGTCTAAGCGATCCTCCATCCCAACCACCACCCCCACATCGACCACCCACAAGCTCAAAGCGGCCCTCCCCAGCCCCGTCCTGCCCTCTGTCCCCAAGTGTTGCTGTCCTCTTATACGCTCATGGTGGTCACCGCCGCCATGCTGGCCTGTACGTTGGGGTAACTGGAGTGCCCTGGTCAACGTACAAAGAAGTAGAGACGCAAGATGTCGCGTGATCGGAAGGAGGGAAGAAAGATGATCAGGTCACAGACGTGCGCGAAATACTGGGCACCGCTTATCCTGGTGCTGGTGCTCGTTCTGGCGCTCGGTACGCCGCTGTCAGTGGACGCCCGGGGCTGGGGAGGGCGTGGCGGAGGCGTGAGCGGCCATGGCGGCTTCCGTGGGGGTAGCGTCCACCATGGGTTTCGCGGTGGGTTTGAATTTGGGCTAGGCGTGGGGCTCGGGCTGGGCTGGCCGGGGTGGTACGGGTACCCCTCTTATGGGTATCCCTACTATGGCTATCCGGCCTATCCCTACGCTCCTTCCTTTTCGTACTCCCCCTACGACTATGACTACTTGGGGTACGGCGCTCCGCCAGTCCAATATGCGCCATCGCAGCCCGTTGCGCCCCCTGAAGGGTGTTACGACGCCTTTGGCAACTGGGTGGCGCCGCCGTGCCAGCTGTATGGCGGGCCACGGTAATGGAACTCCTGATTGGTCTGCTGGTGGTCGGAGGGGTGGTGGCGGTCCTCGCCTGATTTCCCAATCTCGCGGCTGAGGAGGCCGCCCCCATGGACACGTTCATCGGTTTCGTTGTTCTGATCGGGATCCCGGTCGCCATCGTGATCTGGGCCATCGCGTCTGGCCGTGCGCCGGTCCGATGTGTCGGGTGCCACCGCCTCAGCAGCCTGTCTCAGCGGTTCTTGTGCGCCAAATGTGAACTCGCCTGGTGTCCGTCGTGCGGGGGGATCCGGGAGCATCGGGTGGGGTGCCCCGTTGGGGCAGGAACGCCACAGCGGCCTCAAGAGAAAGAGGAGTTTCCCTCCAAGTAGTTCACTACGTGCCGCGTTTCGGAAAGCTGACCATCGTCAGGTTGCTCACCACCCATCCTACCACAGCCCCACCCGCCCTCTCTTCCCCTGGTGTTAGGCCGACCTGACGATCCCTTCGTCCATCACGGATTGCATCCACGCGTGCACGGCCTGAGGAGGCGTCTCAGCCTCGATCTCTGCCTGAGTGAGGGTCTCCTCGATCGCCAGCACTTCGTCCTCGATCTTCGAATTGTTGAGGAGCTGGCTGATCAGGGTATTCATGCCCGGGTGTCGGCGCAGCAGCTCGAGCGCCTCCGGGTGAAAACCGATCAGTCGATCGAGCAGCCGGATGGGGTGCAACGGCCGCTTCGCGCTCTCAGAGAGGATCCAGTCGCTGAGTGGATCGCGCCAGGCTCGTGGAGTAGCCGCATGCCGAAAGAGGGTGCCGAGCATGGCGCTGAGGACCTCGTGAGACAGGGGGTGCATGAGGCATATCTCCTTTCACACGATGCTGACGGGGGGCAGGGGACCCCCTTGGTACATCTTGGCGGCCAAGCGCTCGATGGCCGCCGCGATGTGGCCAGTCCGGAGGTGGTGGAGGATTCGCTCGACGTCTTTGCGTCGCAAGCACACGTCGCCGGCCTGATTCGAGCGGCGCACGACGGGAACCTGGCCGCGTCGAGAGGAGGCCAGCTCTCCGTCGATGCCGAGAGAATGTCGGTTAAAGGGGAGGTGGGCGGCCTGCAACATGACCTCAAGCTGATCGAACCGTCCGCTGCTGGTACAGCTGGTGGAGAGGGTGAGAAGGCCGCTGTCCCGGGCGGTCTCCAGCAGTGCTCCGACGGAGGGTGGCAGCTCAGGGTCGTCTCGCATGAAGCTGTCCTCACGGGCGGCGCGGAGGAGTGTCGGCAGCAGCGCGCGGGGCACGCGCCCGCCGATCGTGATGCTGGCGTGCAGGTCTCCATACGTTGAGTGGGGCATCAGGGATTATCTCCTTTCACAATCAGCAGGCGTCAATTCCATGCTCTGCCTGGCAGGAACGTGTCGCCCCCCGCCGCAGACTCGCTCCCGGAGCCACTGCAACCCCCGCCTAGCGGCGCCGGAACACCGGCTGAGAGGCTGACCAAGGACGCCGATCTCATAATAGGCCAAGCTGGCGGCCTGGGGATCGGTGGCGGCGAGTTGGGCGAGGAGTCCAAACACGTCGCGACTACTCGGGCGAGACGATGTGCTCATCGGTCACCTCATTCTCCTTCTGGCCGAAGATCTTTTCGAGCGCCAGCGTGACCGCCTGCAGGTGGGCGTGGCTGTGAGCGTGTTCTAGCATCTTTCCTCTGCCCGGGCGGACACGGCAGACACGACACCGGCCTGGCGTTCCCCAAAACTCATTCGGGAGGCTCGCCCATCGGGTGTGCATGACCTCGGCGCCCGCCTCGGCGACTTTGGGCCAATCGATGACCCAGCCGCCGCGGTGCCAACTAGCAAGCGATCTGCTCGATCCGTCGCCAAGTCCGACGTCCTCAAACACAAACAATCTGTCGTCGTTATCACGGCGCGGGGGGCAGGACAAGGCGGGCTCAAGCCGAAGTCCCAGGCGCGCTGCGTGTTGAATCAGCTCATGATACCGGCGCTGAATGGCCCCGAGGCGGAGGTGTCGTCGTGGCATTCCCTGATCCCACTCCTCGGTCGTGCGCCACCGGCCGTTGGCTGCCGCCCCTAGCGATCGACGTAACGGGCCGGGCAGGTCGTCCCACTTGCGCTGTCGGACCTTCGTCAGGATGTGGGCGCAGGGGACGTGTGCGTCGAGCAGGGCTGCGAGTCGCAGCTCAGTTCGGCCGTGACCGGCAAAATGGAGCCGGCCGTCGAGACGCAGGTGAATCCAGTGCCAGACGCCGGAGCAGGCGACTCGCACGGTCGCGGTGGCTGGGGTATGGCTGGTTGGTATCATCAGCGAGATTCCCTCACACGATCCGGTGTCCATGTCGGATCCATATGATCACGTGATACGTCGATCGTAGCATCTCCCGCTTGACCCCATTCCCTTGCTCGGCGGTCGTAAGCAGTTCCCGCCGCTTGTCAAACTGCCGCGTGGCGGCTAACGAGGGCCCGCCGTTCCCAAGCACGAGTGCCGTTGGATAGGGGCGCTCGTCTACAATAGGGGCCGGGATCTCATCGGTCGCGATGACCGTGCCCTGCAACCAGGTCAGGAGGCGCCCTGGCGGCGTGGACTGTGGGGAGCTGTTGTTGGTGGCCACGGGTGTGGCTGTCGGCGCCGCTGGCTTGGCCACAGTCTGCCGATAGGTCCACTGTATCTGCCACCCATGCCGCAGGCGATGAAGCACGGCGATCTTTCGAGACTCCGGGAGGTCTGGAGCACGGAGTGCTCCCGCGATGCGCAGGCACAGGCTCTGAGAGCGCAGCAGCTGGCCAGGATGGCCGGCCATCAAGTCGGTGGAGTGGTGGCGGCTGATCAGGTTGCCATCCTGCAGCTCGAGGTGATGTGACTCGCCCTGGCAGGGCACCCAGACGCCGACCCGGACGGCGAGGTCCGCCTCATCACAGGCGCAGGTGTCAAGGAGAAACCGCTCGCGCAGGACTTTCCGGGTCGAGGCGTACACATCTGAGGTCTTGGGGTCGTCTGTGACCGCGAGGTCCGCCTGGTACGTGGCCTGCACCCGTGCCTGATCCTCCTCCGACATCGGGCCCTTGAGGTCGAGGCGCACGACGGTCCCCTCCATGTGGTTTCGGATGCGTTCCGCCAGCGGCCGCCCGAACTCGGTGGCGATGTGTTCCATCGCCGCCTCCGCGAGGTCGCGGCTGTGGATCCGGCCGGCCTGCACCCGCTGCATCCGGTCAGGGTCGATGCGGTCGTCGGGATCAATGTAGACAATCTCACCGTCCTGGTTGTCGTCCCCGTCGGGATCCTCCGGCGTCCGGCAATACTCTTGGTCAGCGACCGCGAGCTGCTGTCGAGTGTGTTCGTCGTGCGCAGATCGCCCATGGACCAGGGCGGTGAGCTGCGGCCAGGAGGCCAGCAGGATCTTCGCGGCCTCAGCCTCCCCGAACGCGGCGACACGCTCCAAGATCTCGTTGGAGCGAGCGCGCACCCAGGCGTCGTCCGTGGTTCCCAGTGTGAGCGTGCGCTGCGCCCGACCAATAGTGACGCGCACGCGTCGCATCATCGTGCCGTTGACGGGCGTATCGAGGAACTCCACCTTCGCAAAGCCCTCGTGCCGCCCGCGGCGCGTCGCCGAGCGTGGCGTGTCGATCAGGTCCTTCCATTGCGCCCGCAGGTCCTCGGCGGTCAGGCCCTTGACGTGCAGCTCTCGGAGCCACTGGACATGCGTGTCGGCCGCGTTGTGGCCTCTTCGGCCGAGGCTCGTATCGCCTTTTGGCCGGCCATCTTTGATGCGCAGCACGTGGTACTCGCCAGGTGCGAGGGGTTTGAGGAGGAACAGGATGCGAGAATCGGGCATGAGGGGAGCGATGGGGGCAGTCATCGGCGGAACTCCATGCGACCATCGCACCCCAGGCTTGCGGGGGCCGCGGAAGGGAGTGAGCGGGGACGGTCAATTCGAAATGCCGGGGGTATAACCGCGCCAGAGATGATGCGCGCGGTGCGAGGACGAACTACATCAAGTGTTGTGTTGTGGCAATCCAGTCGGGAATAATGTTCGCTTCGAGGTACTGCTAGGAGGGTGAGACGAGCGGAACCACGATCACCAGAAAGCGGATCGGGGTCGGCGTCACCGTCGCCGTCACCAGCGCCCCCACCACCTCCGCCACTGGCGGCTCGCGAGCGGGCAGTTTCCCGCCGTGGACCGCCGTGGCGTCGGCAGGAACGGAGAAGACGCGTGACGAGTGTGATGAGTCGTCGTACAGGGAGGTGGCCCCGCAGAGACTGATGCAATACCTTCACAGCCTGGACCTGGGCGTTCAAGAGCATCGGCCCGTCGCCAAGCCAGCTCCGCGGCAGGGACCGTTGTACTCGCCCTGAGAGCACACGCCAGCTGACGGCGAGGATCGCCAGCGTCATCATCCCGGCGAGTGGCCCGAAGATTTTGAAGGCCAAGACGCCGAAGGCGAGGCCTCCAAAGCAGCCGGCCTTCCAGGCGGGCAGCGTCTCGCGTAGCAGCCAGCCGTCGGGTGGTGCGACCAGCCGATTGCCGGCGCCGAGGAGCGCGATCTGGAGGGTTGGTGGGAGTGTAGGGGTTCGCATCACATGCCTCACAGTATCTGCATAACAGGTACGTTTCCGCTTGTCAAGCCCTCGACCGCCTTACGCACATATCTGTGTGAGGATCAGGGACGGGCGGCTATGTTATGAGGTCGACCGTCGGGGTCGTGTCGACCCTTGGCGGAGATACAGCGCGATCGCCTCACGGATGATCTGGCCGACGCTGCAGTCACTCTCACACGCGCGTCGTCGGAGCCGCTTATGTGTGGCTGGTGCCATGAGGACGCTGACCATTTTGCTTTTATCCGGACGTCGTGTGGCATTCATCATCCCTCATACTGTCATACTGTCTGAGGCGTGTCAAGAGAAAACTGCATCCGCTGTCTCCACCCATCACCCGCGCTCTGTTCCCCAGGTGCGGTCACCCATGAGACTTGCTGTGGAGTGGCGTGTCGCCGGTGGGCACCAGCTGGACTGCCACGACATCGCTCCACCCGTCGGTGCGCTCCAGCAAGGGGCTGAGTGCGGTGGCAAGTTCCGTGCCAGCGATCACGGGGTGGTCGCGAACGGTGGGTGCGACGGTCAGGGCCAAGTGAAAGGTCGTGCTGTGTGTCTGCATGGTGACTCTCCAGCCTCTCGAGAGAGAGGGAAGGGCCCTCGAAGCCACGTCGAGGGCGAGTGATTCGTGTGAGAGGCCGTGGCCGCCCTGGACTGGGCGAGTCCGTGGGGGTGGGAACGTGTAGGTGATTCACCTTGAACAGGCCATGATTCTATTCTTGTAGTGGGTCCGTAGCGGGGGGAACTCGCGTAACGGGAACCCGTCGCTTTTGGCAGGGGAAGCAGACGATCTCGCGAAAGGCATGAGATGAGTACTGAGCGACGGCTTCGCTCACTCTTGTGCCGCAGGCGCACTGACGCCCGTTGGAGCTGACGGGGTGGGCTGGCACAAGAGAAGCGGGTCAGGAACCACGGGGAGATCGCGAGACGGTGCAGACTCGACTGTGCCCGACACGGCGAGTGTACCAGGGGGTGGTGCGGTGTCATCTGGGGTGATGTCGCTATGCAGCGTATGTGGAGTCGGAAGCGCGAACGCGGGCAGCATGGCATGGGCTCCATGCTCGCGCACTCGCCGCGCGGCCTCAAGGTCGCCGTCGAATCGAAGGCTCAGCAAGTAGTGAATCCGCTGCGTCCCGTTGTGGCCCATCGGAACCGGCTCCCGGAGAAGGGTGAGCGGAATCATACTGATGTGTCCCAACATCATCTTGAGCCAGTCGACGGCGCTGTTGATCCGAATGATATTGGCCCGGCTATGCGTATCGATCTGGTACACGCCACCGAGACTCACGTGCGGAAGCAAGATGAGCAGTGACCCAACTGGGCTGCACTCGCCAGTCTCAAGCCGTGGGCAGGGACAGGGGATTTCGACGTAGTCGTGGGGCCCATGGGATCCGCCAAGCGTGGCTTGGAGTGTGGGCTCCACGTCAGCCCAGCGCCTCATGGCAATCTCGTTGTTACCGCGGCATTTCAGCCCGGTGGTCTTGCCATAACAGGCCAACGCTTGGGGGAACAACGTACCAAGGTCCTCCGCGGGGAGGAGGATGGGCAGGCTGGTGGGCTGGTCGCCGTAGATCTTTCGGACCTCGGGCGGGCACACGAAGAAGGGCGTCTCGAAGGGAGCGGGGGTACCGCTTCTACTTGCTTGGCGGATCCCGAGACGAATCTTGCCCAGGCGAGGCAGGCGCCGACGGGAAGAGAGGCCGGTGGTGGTGGTGAGGGGACGGGAGGGGATCATGGTGAGGAGCTCCTTTCTCTGTGCGGTTAAAGGGGACGCCGCGAAGGCTGAGTTCACCTTTGAACAGACCCTTTCTTCATTCTTTACTCCCGCGTGCTGTTCTACCTGGTATCGCTGTTGATGCTGGAGGTGGGGCCAACGATGGTGTGGAGAACAATGGTGCGGTCTGGGATCTGCGAGATATGCATCGTGGCTTCGTAGTCTGGAGAAAGAAATTGCTCTGTTCACCCTTCTGCAGGCCAGGAGTCCTATTCTTTTTGGTCGTCAGTTCTGTTGGCGCGTGTCTAAAAGTGGCGTAAACAGCGTAGAGTTAGGAGGTGTGGGGCACATCAGAGCGCAGGTGGAAAACGGGAGCGTGTTTCCACATAAGAGTAGGGGGGCCTGTTCGACGGGCCCGGGCAGCCAACTCGAGCATTCGAGTCAGCCTCCAAATCCGTGAGGAGCGGGTTCAACTGGCGAAATCACAGCGAGTTTTGGCTGTCCGTGGTGCGGTGGGCTGGCCCTCCTGCCTTTTTTCGGACGTGTTTAACGCCGCCATGTTTACAAAGTCCCCCCGTAATTGTGTGAAAACACGTTAGGAAAGAGTGGCCCGCGAGTTTCTGCGCTTTTTGCGGTGCATCTGCAAGTCCAGATTATCCCCCCTTCCGTCAGGAGGTGCCCCTCATGATTCCTTCCGCTTCCGCGCTCTCTCGGACCACCAGAAAAGCCCTCACCCAGTTATCCCCAGGGAACGGTGATGGGTCCGGAAAGCCAAAGGGTGAGGAAAAAGATACCCCCAAGAACCTAGTGTTGGCGGAGGTCGCGTTTCATGGCTTGGTCGGCGAGCTTGTCAGGTTGACGGATGCTGAGGAACTGAATCGCGAGGCCCGCGCTATCACGGGTCTGGTCACCATGGGCAATCTGGTGGGAGGCAAGACAGTCCTGAGGGTTGGCAGCGTTGTCTGTTCGACCAGTCTGTTTGCGATGGTGTCGCCAGCGACTCGAAAGGCGCGTTTCAACACCTATTTCTGGTCGCTGATGGACCTGGTCGCGCCGGTCGATCCCCTCTGGGCGGAGGGGTGTGTGAAGTCGGAGCGTACCGAGGAGGACGAGGACGCGCAGGGACACCCCGACAAAGACCCTCGCTGTTTGGTGGTGGCGCAGCATTGTCGGGGTGAGTTGCTGACTGAGACCGTCAAGGAGTTTACCGGGGAGCTGTGGGAGGCTCGCCGGTCGACCGGGCAGGCCCAGCCGCAGCATGTTTCGTTGATTGTGCACCTGCCGTCGTTGGCCGGGGTGCTGTCAAGCGACTTGCGAGAAAGCGTCCTGGCGGTGGGGCCGTACGCCTTGCAGGTCCGCGCATCCCGGGCTGCCACGGTCCCGTTGCCTGGTGTGCCGGATGGCAAGGCGCTCGCAGAGTTTCGCACGCACCTCAGGCTCGCTCGGGCGCGTGCCGAGAAGGGTCTCACTGTCAAGATCGAGGAGGAAGCTGGTACCATTTGGGCGGAAGGGTATAAGGCGCTGTCCGCTCCGCAGCCCGGGTTGGTCGGTCAGGTCAGCCGCTACGGAGAGGCGATGGTCTTGCGCCTCGCGCTAGCATATTGCTTGCTTGAGCCATTTACCTCAGCGGTCGATACGGCCCCGGTGATCCTGCCCTCGCATCTCGCCTCCGCCCGCGCGGTCTGGGACTATAGCCAGGCCTGTGCGCGCGCGGTCTTTGGGAATCAGCGGGCCGATCCACTGGAGCAGCAACTCCTCGAGGCCATCGAGATCGAGGAGGCGGACGGTCTGAGCAAGACGGATGCGTATCGCAAGGTGTTCGCAGGTCGCCTGTCGGCAGAGCAGATTGATCATCTCGCCGCCGCACTAGTGGAGGATGGGGTAGTCATGACGGAGCAGAGGGTTACGAAGGGCCGTCCCAAAACGCTCTGGAAGCGAGTCGGGCTGGTCCCCACCCCGCCGCCAGACCCATCCCAGGTGGAGCCGTCCGATGGGGCCAAAGAACACGCCAAGGAACCAGTACAGTCGTAAGAGTGCTGCCCTAGTATCTATATATAAATGCTCTTTGTCCGCAATGTTGCCGATACGGCGACAGAAAGGGATACGCCTATAAGAGCTTTGTAAGTTGTGTTTCACGACTAGGCCGGCGCGCACTTTCGCTCCGGCCGCGAACCTCCCCCGCCGCCAATCTCTGGCGTCTCGGGGATCCATTGAATCTCGTGGATCCCCGGTGGCGCTGGGGATCTGCGGCAAAGAAAAGGGAGGTGAAATATGGCAAAACACTGGTCCGGGCGGGCCGTCCCCGTCGATGTCTACATCGACCGGCGGACGGCCGCTCGGCAGGTTGGTCTGGAAGAGCCAGTTGCCACCACGCAGGGACGCGTCACAGCGTTCTTGCGTGACGGCGGCTGGCGCGGCCAGTCCGCGATCCGCGCTGCCTTTGAGGCAGAGGCGGAGCGGCTGGACGCCCAGGTCTGATCGGCAGTCAGGTGTCACACTCCCCTGAGTCTCGCGCGCCACACGAGGCTCTGGGGACTCCCTGACGAAATCGTTGTCCCCTCCTGCGCAATCCCGCGTTGGGGGAGTCTTGTTATTCAAGGCTCCCCCAAGCGGGGAGCGAGAGGAGGTGAGAAGAGTGGCATTTACCGAAGGTTTTGTGTGTTACGACCGGGCCACCATCGCCGAGATTTTGGCGGATTGTGGTGCCCAAGACGAGGGTGTCGTTGAGCCGGACCGTGATCCTCGAGAGGATTTCTCTGAGGTGGATCATCAGTCCCTAGATGCCCTAATAGATTTGTAGTTTCTGATCTGCGCCATTCCGGCGCGACCCGTCTAGACCTCCGGGAAGTCATGTATTCAATGGCTTCCCGTCTAGGGGGAGCCGCGCGTCCAGGGAGGGCGCAACGATGTCCAGTAAAACGCGACAGAGTAACACGCAACAGCTTGAGTGCCAGGTTCAGTTGGAGGCCCTGCCGTTGTTTAGCATCAGTAAGGCCAGTACCTCCAACGGTCAGGCGGTGGAAGGCGTTATATCGGCCCTGCGTGCCGCGGCCGCCCATGCGGTGAGATCGTTTCGCCAGCATGGCCGCGACCAGGCGGAGGCCGAGTTCCAAGATGCCGCGGACAAGATCGTGCGGCAGCACACACGGTGGAGTGCCCATGAGCGGGCGGAGATCTGGTCCTATCTCCACCACGTCAAGAATCAGTTGCTCGCGTACCTGCAAGACCCCCACCCGTTCGGCTCCAGTGCGCGGGACGCTGTTGACTGGCACCGGTGGATTCTCAACGGTGTCGCAACTGGTCAGCAGCTCCAACGACTGTCGCAGGCCCCTCAGGGTGTGCGGGATGTCCTGCAATATGCCAAATCGGCTGGCGGCGAGCTCGTCGCTCCCCATGTACTTGTGGGGGACGAGGGTCGTCTCAAACCCGAGGTGTTTCGAAAGCGATTCGGCTGCGATGGTGCGATGGCTGTGGCGCTCCAGACGCTCTTCACCACGTTAGAGGCTGACGCGCATACGGTCGACCACTATGTCAGAGAAGTCAAGCAACGCGGTCTTGGTGTCGTATTTCTTGAGCTGCAACACTGGGCTCAAGCGATTCGGCAGTTCGAAGTGGCGTCGATCGTGCTCGATCCCCAGACAGGGGAGCCGGCGGATGCCCTTCGGGCAAACCGGCATGTCGAATACCGGGTCGATCCCACCCCACCACCCGCGTCCGCTCGCGGCCGCAAGGCTCCGCTGCCGGGCTCTCCGATGTATGAAGAGTTGAACGCAGTGGATGAAGGCAACAACGATGGCGGTGAGGTGGACGAGGAGGATCCTGTTGGGTTTTTCTCAACCATCGGGTTTCACCGCGTTCCATCAGATGCCGACCCAGAGCCACCGCAATCGGCTCCTGTCGAGCATCACTTCCTCGTCGAGATCGATCGTGTCGACCGGCTGGCATTGCCGAAACTTCTTCAGCGGATCTATCTCGAGCTGAAGCGGCATCCAGAGTTACCTCGCGTTACGCGGGCCATTTGGGAGAAGGTTGAGTCGGCTGTATATCGCAAGGCTCACCCATCTGTCCGGCGTGCCCTGGCAGACATCGACCGTGCCGATACCGTGCGAGAGATCGCACGGCTCGGCCAACCGCTGTACGTTCAGGGGTGCGAGTGGACCTCGTGCGAGCGCAAGCTCGTGTTCGGGGCCTACAAGGCGCGCAAGGCCGCCCTGTCCAATGGCGCGAGCAACGGCGCCACGCCCCCCCACAAATGGGGCGCCGCCGAACGCCGGTCCTTCTGGGCCGCCTGGTCGCAGCAGCCTGTTGAGAAACGGACGACTGTGCCCATGGCGCTGGTGCTAGTAGGCCAGCGCGCGCTCGTGCCAATCACAGTCTAAGAGACGGGTGCCCTCCCGGCACCCATCCCGGCCAGTCTCGGGTTGTAGAGCATCACCTGCTCTGCTTCCCGTGACTGGCGGGGGTGGGGCATCTATCAAGGAGGGCATCGATGAAACGGTTTTTACTACAGCTTCACGAACAAATGCAGTACCGCCTCTTCTGTCACAGCTTCTGCGAAGGGGGGTGTTACGACACTCCCATTGTGCAGGGCCTGTGGCGGAGGATCTACTACAACTTCTAGTCATTCACCGGCGCCCTCCTGGCGCCCCTACTCGATGGGGAAAAGCAATCTATCGCTTCTCCCCGTATCGAGCGGGGGGAGCCGTCTTTTAAAGGAGACGCCGATGAAGACGGAAAGCAAGACGCCCAAAGGAACGGCGAGGCGTAACAAGCGGCTAGTGCTTGGGACCGGAACGATGAGTCTCAGCGCAATGCCGTCTCGTTTTGTCTCGATCCCGTTCAAGCCCACCTGGGGGCAAAGCGGCGCTCGGTTTATGGCTCGCGAGCGCCACGAGCTCCAGACTGTCTAGCGCCTTCTCAGTTTCACCCACCCACACATGGGTCACAGAGTTCATCGCTCTGACCCCCGGTGTGGCGGGGGTGGAGCACAACAGAGGAGGTAGACTATGTTACGTCTAGAGAAGAGGGTTCAGATTCTCCAAAACCGCTGCCTCTATTTTCGACAGATGCCAGATTCACTGAACCTGGCTGAGAAAGTGGGGGCAATGGAAATGGAGGCCACCGAGCTGTATGAGGCCTACCACCCAGTGGTAGGGCCCTTGCCAGAAGCGGAGAGCGCGGCCCTTGAGCATCGCGTCTCTGCGCTCGAGGCGTGGCTTGACAGGTAACGAGCGCCTCTTCTTGGCGCGCCCCTTCCGACAAGCATCGCTTGTCACAACGACCGGGGGTTCCATCGCTTTCCCGGTCGGACACGGGGGAGCGTGTAGTCTACCAAGAAGGAGGGCACACACCATGACCCAGATCCTGTTTTTGCTCATCATGGCGACCGGCGCTGGCTTGATCATCTGGGGCATCTCGCCCTGGCTGAGCCGCATCGCCCGCCACCGCACCGCCCGACTCCGCAAAGAGGAAAAGGAGCGGAAAGCGGAGGCGAAGGCCGCCCTAGAGCACGAGCGCAAGAGGGATCTCATCTTGGCTGACAAAGGTGTGCATCCATCCGGTGCCCACCTGCGCCAAGAGGGCTACGAAGAGGGAGTGGAGCGCGGCGTAGGTACTCACAAGTGCACGTCGGCAACCTCAACCTCCCGATTTCACCGCCACCGCGACGCCGTCTTTGGCCTCGCGCTGCTCGTGGCTGTCAGTCTGGCCGCCTTTGGCGCGTACCGCGCCTACGGCTGGGCCACACAGTTCGCCAGCGGCGTCAAGTCCAGTGCTGGCAGCCTCATTGGCCGTGTGAAACAGCACGCGACTGAGGCGACCAAGGCTGGTGCCGAGACCGTCGACCGCGCCCGCCAGGCCGTCGGTGACAAGATCGACTCGACCGACCAAAAGGTCGATCATGACGCCAAGGAGGCCGAAGCCCGACGGGCCGAGGCCGACCAGCGAGCCGTGGCTGCCGCCTGCGAGCAGTTTTCCGTCACAGAAGACCGCCTGCCCGCGCTGCCGACGATCCCCGCCTCACTCAGGGATCGCTTGACAGTGAAGGGTCACCTCGAGACCTTAGTCCCTGCGGCGCTCCGCTGTGGGGATCCGAAGTCTCTCGAGTCGGCCCGGACGTGGTTGGCTCACTTCAAGGCTGACCGCGGGCTTGTTGGGATCATTCAGGCGTTCGAGCGAAAGCTCAGAGCCTGATCACGACGACCACCCCAGGGGACGACGGCCGCCCATTGCGCCGTTGTTCCCCTGGGGCATCTACCTCCACTGGACTCTTATGAGCGTCACAAAAAGGCGCTCATTTGAGCGCAGAAAGGAGGTGAGACCACATGGTGTCCACCTGCTGGTTCCAACAGCGCTACGAAGCGCTGGTCCAGGACTACAACAACCTCTCTGAGGAAGTTGTACGTCTCGAGAGTAATCTCGAGTATTTGGAAGATCAGCTTGCGAAAGCTGAATCCAAGTAACTGGCCGAGGGACGAAAGTCCCTCAGACCTGGTGGGTGTACACCAACACCTCCCATTGTCCTTTTTCGCTGCGTTTTCGTCGGAAGAGTCCCATCAATCGCCTCTTCCGTCTGTGTCGCAGCGGAAGAGGCAATAAAAAAGGAGGTGCACTATGATGACCCACACCCTGATCGTCGGGGCGTTGGGACTCGCACTGATCGCGCTAGCCGCGACAGTACGAGAGCTCTTCCACGAGGTCCTCGGGATCTTGCGGAAGGCTGCGGAGAAGAAGGGATTTCACGTCCCTTCCCACCGCCCTCATCGCTCCAAGGCCCACCGCCCCTGGTCGAAGTTTGACTGGATGGTGGTGAAAATGGCGGCCTTCATCGGAATAGGATTCCTCACCTTGAGGTTCCTGTTCTAATGATGCCGCCTGGGCCAATCAGGTGACCACAATCCCAGGACGCCCTACGCGACACGTGGGGCTCTTGGGACTCCCTGATGATCGTTGTTTGAATGATTTCAACCGCGTCGATGGGGAACCTACGGCCTTGCCAAGTTCCCCTTACTACAAATGGCCGACGAGTCAGGATCTCGCTTTCGGAGCGGTCCTGGTGCGCTCGTCATAAGTCCTACCGTAGTCTCTCGACGCCTGATCTGCCCCCACTCCCTTCTGCCCATTGCAGTCTGTGGAGTGGGGGCACTTGTTATACAAATCCTAGGCGACGTTGTTCGACTAGGTCAGGTTCGGTCTCGTTTTGCTATGTCGCTAGCCGCATTGTTTTACTTTTCGCACCGCGGCTATGCTGACACACATTAACGAGGCTGCCCTTGGAGAGAAGAGCATGTTATACAAGCCTTAGCTTGTATAACGTGTTCTTCTTTTTTCTCGTCCCAGCGATGCCGGCTTGCCGTGCCGGACGGGCTCCCCTGATTCACTCATGGGTCCAAGCGCATCGCGTTCATCAGTAGCGCCCCCAGAGACGGCTCATCATCCCGTCTCCCAGGGCGCCGCACTCATCCCAAGATCATCACCCAATCCCAGCATCTTTCTAACGAACCCCCCAACCACAAAAGGAAGGCTCCCATGCTCCGACCCCTTCTTCCCCAAGTGGTCCTCGCTCTTCTCTTCCTCACCCCGATACTCCTCATACCCGCGATCCCTCTCATGGCCCAGGACACCAGCCTCACGTATATCCCAGAGAAGTCCAAGAGCATGAGTAACACCTTTGGGACCAGGGAACAGAAAGCCCTTGAAGAGTCCGTCGCCAAGAGCAGCCGCGACGCGAGGGCCAAGGGCTTGGATCGGAACACCCAGGACGCGCTGCGCCAGATGGAGCAGGAACAGACCACCCGTGGGCTCGACGTCAGCCTCACGCCCCAGACCCTGTTTTTGGTGCGCCTGCGGCAGACGGAGCAGCATCGGGAGCCTTTCGCCACCTGTCGCGTCCTCACGCTCCCCAAGCTGCCCAGGGACTTCGGCTTGTCGCCAGAGAAAGAGGATGGGTGGACGGATAATGTCAAGGCGTCGTGGCTGTCGCAAGTCGCGTCCGCCGGCCGTCCGATGGCGGAGGTGGCGGGCGCTGATGAGCCGGGGGTGCGGGCCTATCGCGACTGCGTGGCCCTATACGGCGTGACGATCGCGCAGGCCACGCTCCTGTTAGTGGAAGATCTCAAGGCGCTCCCGATCGAGATCCAGGGAGACCCGCGAGAGTCCGCGACCATCCGAGGGATCGGCTACGATGATGTGCAGGTCCTGGCGGACGCTGCGGTGGACCGGGCGGCGGGACCTGGGGGCATCACTGACGGCTTTCTCAAGCGTCTCCTGGCCAGCGTGCTGGATGATCCAGTGGCCTGTACCTTTGATGGGAGTCTCCAGAATGTCCGGTGCGGGGCCAGCAAGCTCGGGCTGTCGTCGGCGCCCACCCTCACCGTGGGCAACGTGGAGGTCTATGGCAGTAGCTTCGCCGGCCTGACGGCCTCGTTGAAGGTGTCCAGGACGATGAGCTACAGCAGAGCTATCGAGCAGCTGCGGGGCACCAGCCTCTGGACGAAGCAGATGCAGGAGGCCGCTGAGACCGCTGATAAGCGTGTGAGCGAGGGCCGCTCGCGGGAGGCCACGTCGATCCGGCAGCGGACCGTCAGCGCCGCTCTCAGGGGCCAGATCCAGGCCGCGCCCGATGAGTTGCGGCAGCCGAAGAGCGGCGGCGGACTCCAGCAGAAACGCTAGAGTTGAAGACTATCGAGACGGACGATCGGAGGAGGGAAGCAACATGGGCCTACTGAAAGCGTTGGGGATCAGCGGAAAGAGCGTGGCCAAGGAGCTGGTGAAGGGACTCATAGAGAGTGCGAACAGCGCCAATGAGGCCGTGAATGACGCCGCCTCGCAAGTGGCCAAGGGTGCCGGGGACTACGCGGCGGGCAAGGAAGACACGTCCAGCGCCTGGAAGCAGTGAGGCGGGCCTGGGAGCAGGGCGCACTTGGGGGGAAAGTGGATGATCGAGGGTTTGGGGGGCACGTCAGTATAACGCGTTGAAGAGGAGAATCTTGGTGGCGACTCAGAGCGCAGCAGTAATTACGCAGCCCCCAACGGTCTTCGTTTATCGCTGCGGGCACGACGCCACTGCGGAGGTCGCCCCCCACATGGCAAAGTTCTCGCCGGAGATCATCCGGCGGGTGCTGTCCCAAGGGCCGTGTCCGCGTTGCAGTGCGAACCAGCCGAAGGCCCTCGTGCGTGAAGTGCTGGCGGCCCAGTCGCGACCGCCAAAATCGTTTCGAAAGACATAGACTACTAACCACGGCTTTCGCCGTGCGGTTCACCACCAACCAGAAGGAGATCCAACCACCATGTCGAAGAGTACACGCCTGACATCTTCAGCGACCATCCACCGCCTGCCGTCCCTCATGTTTTGTTGTGGCCACGACGCCACGGGGGACATGGCGAGTTTTCGCGGGCGGTTTCATCAAGAGGAACTTGAGCAGGCAGTGCGAAAGGTCACCTGCGCCCTCTGCCGTCGGGCCCAAGGGAACGGCAATGGGGCAGGGCATCTTTAAAACCTAAAACCATTAACAAGGAAGAGGGAGAAAAAGCTATGTACAAAGTACGCAAGTCCATCGTAGCCGTAACAGTCCTGATGGCGTGTCTCGGCGTCTCGCGGTTGGTGTTGGCCGCCTCGCCTCCAAGTGTTACGCCGGCGCCCCACCCGTCGACCGCGCCGGTGTTGCATATCAATCCGGCTGGTCCGCGCATCACGGTCACCCCCGCGGTGCCGCGCCCGACGGTCACGTCTACCGCGCCGCGCCTGACGGTCACCTCACCCACACCCACTCCGACATCGGGCTGGGTCATTCCCTGCTTGCACACGCCGGAAGGTTGCAACGCCGTGTGGAAGAAGTGGAACTTCGGACCGATGCCCAGTCTCAACATCCCCTGTCTGCACACGCCGGAAGGCTGCGGCCCGGACGCCCAGGCGCGGTCTCATATCACGCCGCCCCTCGGCCCGCCTCCCGGCGCCATCTTCACGATCAATGCGAAAGGGGTCGCCGCCTACCTGAAAGAACAGTCGGCCATCTTGCACAAGAAGCTTGGGAACGTCCACCTGGTGATCCCGTGTCTGCACACGCCGCAAGGGTGCAGTCCGCCGAAGTAACCGCTGCGTGATGAGCGGAGGACACGGTGAACGCCGCCCTCTATGCCCGGGTGTCCACGCTCGACCGCGGCCAGGACCCAGAGCTCCAACTGCGCGACCTGCGCGCGTACGTCGAGCATCGCGGCTGGGCGCTCACGGAGACTGACGTCTACGTCGATGTAGGGTATCGCAAGAAGGACCAGCGGCCAGCTTTCACGCGGCTGATGGCGTGCGCATCCGCATCGTCGTGCACAGATGCACCTGCTTACGCAGACGCGGAACTCTACTCACAGTCTCGTTGCGCGTCTCCCTCACGTAAAGCGGCCGACTGGGCCTCGCGTCCACCGGCCGCTGTGGGGATTGAAACTACAAGATTTTTTCCTACGCCCTCGTGGCTCAGCTTTCACCCATCCTCCAGCTTATGCTCGCGCGAAGCCAGACACGAGCGTTGGGCCTGCGCGCCTCGCATAAGCCCAATTCCTCCACGCTACCGGCGGGACCACCTCCGCCGGTGTGGGGATTGTCCTCACATCCGTGGGGATGGTTCAAGGAAAGTAAAAAAGTAAACAAGTAAACTTGTAGTCACAGACACCCAAGAAGCGATAAAGGCCACCGGCGGGATTTGCCCACCAGTGGCCTTCGTCATTTTCCAAGGTGTCCGGCATCGGTCTTGCACTGAGCGTGAAGGAATGGGGCGCGAGAGCCTATAGAATGGAGGAATGTGTGATGGGATGGACGCCGTGGCGTGCAAGACTCGTGGCTGTGGGGCTGTGTGGCCTCATCCTCTCAGCTTGTGCCCACCAGCTTCCACTCTCAACCGTGCGCGAGCTCTGCGCCATGCCGCCGGCAGAATATCTCGTGAAGCTCAAGTGGCTTCAAGTGACGAAGTACCAGCAGATCTGTCGCGTGGCCGAAAGTTTCGAGCCGGTCGCTCGCTACTGTCCCCGAGAAGTGTCCAAGCTGCTCGGGATCCTCCCGGGCCAAGCGGTCACCGCCACCATTGAACAGGTTGGCTCCTGTGTCAACGATGCGGATGCGCACACCATCCGCCGCACCGTAGATATTCATAACATGTGTTGTCAGCTCCCACCCGCTCAGGTCCAAGCGTGTTCCGAAGAGCGGGAGAAGGTGTTGATTGCTGACCATCAACGTGACCGGGAAGAGTGTTTCCCAGGCAACCCGAAGGCCAGAAGCACAATCTTTACCTGTTGGGTCTGCGCGCAGCAACGGGCAGTCAAACGATAAGAAGGAAAATACCGCTCTAAATACACACGCCTAAGCGTCATCGCGACGCCACGCGCCACACCCCATCCACCAGGGGCTGTGGCGTTTTTGTTCTTCCCCACAACCCCTTCAAACAAGAGAGACCAACCCAATATAACCCAAATTGCGCCCACCTCTTTCCCTGGTGTCCCTCATAGACGGCCCAACGGCGAGTCGCTAAGCACGTTGCTCGACAATCTCTACCACTAGGAGCCCCCACATGAATCTTCGTGTCCGCACGATCCGCATGGAAGCCAACCCACTGAAGTGTGAGGGCCATCGCCGTCTCGCGGCCGCCGTGATCCAGCAGGCGGTTGACGACGCTCGCGGCCGCGCTGGCCTCGATTATTGCGGCGATGCCACGCGCTTTCTCTCACACCCGTCTCCGATCTTGGAACATTGGGCCAGTCAAGCTGGCATTGACGTTGGGTCCGTCCTCCGCAAGGGCCGCGAGTTAGCGGCCGCTGGGGATTTGAGGTGATCCTCTAACTCGAACAAGGTGAGGCAAGAAAGAAGGAAGTGAGCACATGAATAGACTACGAAGAAAGCTACAAGGCTTCACCCTGCCCGACCTACTGGTCGTCCTGGCCAGCCTCGCGATTCTGGTGGCCTCCGGGATTTCCATGGCCTTCGCGGCCCAACGGGACGCGAAGCTGACCCAGGTGCTGGCCGACACCAAACAGATCGTCACCCAGACCCAGCGTTACCACACGGACAAAGGCACCTACCCAGCGAACGGGTCGCTTGGGCTCTTCACCCTGGTGCAGGTCAAGCAGTGGCGGGCGAACGCCGTGGGGGTGGCGGGGGCCGCCACCATCACCGAGTTCTCCCTCCCGACGGCATTCTTCAGCAGCCCGCAAGGCATCACCGCCGGCCCGGACGGGGCCCTCTGGTTCACCGAGGTAGGTGCCAACAAGATCGGGCGGATCACCACGGCGGGGAGCATCACCGAGTTCGCCATCCCAGCGAGCAATCCGACCAACATCACCGCCGGCCCGGACGGGGCGCTTTGGTTCACCGAGGTAGGTGCCAACAAGATCGGCCGGATCACGACGGCCGGGAGCATCACGGAGTTCAGCCTCCCCACGATTGGCAGCGGCCCGCAAGGCATCACCGCCGGCCCGGACGGGGCGCTTTGGTTCACCGAGGTGTTTGCCAACAAGATCGGGCGGATCACCACGGGTAGCCAGGAGACGACCGCCTTCGTCACGCGCCTCTACGAGCAGGTACTGAACCGTGAGCCCGACGCAGCCGGCTTGCAGGCCTTCGTCCAGCAGATTCAGCAGTTCGGCTCGGTCGTTCCCACCGTCCTCGCCTTCTTCCACTCTCAGGAGTTTCTGGCCCGCAACACGACCAACGAGCAGTTCCTCACGATCCTCTACCACACGTTCCTCGACCGGGATCCCGACCAGGCCGACTTCACCGCCTTCCTGACGAGCCTCCAGCTAGGGCAGCTTACCCGCGACAACCTCCTCGACATCTTCATGGACTCGGCGGAGTTCGCCACCCAGGCGAGCTTCCTGGCGCCCCAGGACCCGGTGACCGCCTTCGTGAGCACCCTCTATGTCCGGATCCTCGGGCGTGGGCCGGACCAGGCGGGGCTGCAGGGCTTCGTCGCTGAGGCCCAGCGTGCCTGCACCACCCTGCCCACCGTCCAGACCTTACTTGCCTCGCCGGAGTTTCAGGCGCGCCTCACCACGAACACGGAGTTCGTCACGCTGCTCTACCGGGTCTTCCTAGGCCGCGTCCCCGATGCTGCCGGCCTCACCACCTTTGTGACCACGCTGACCCAGGGGACGGTGACGCGGGACCAGCTCGTGGCCCAATTCGCGGCCTCAGCCGAGTTCCAGGCCATCCAGCAGCACCTGTTCCCGCCGGAGCGCTGCTCGCCGACCGTCTCGTTGACCGTCGGCGTCGGGGGGGTCGGGGTGGTGACGAGCAACCCGGGCGGGATCAACTGTGCTGGCAACACGGGGACCTGCGAGGCGACCTTTCCCAGGGGAACGACGGTCACCCTGACGGCCCAGAGCTCGTTGTCTGTACAATCCGGGGGCTCCTTTGATGGGTGGGGTGGCGACTGCGCGGCAATTGGAACGCGAGATAGCCAGACGCAGCTCTATTACACAGACAACGGAGTTTACCCACAGAGTGGGTCTCATGGACTCGGTACCCTGGTGAAGGCCGGCTACCTCAACCTCACGAGCGTCCTGGATCCCTATTCGACCGCCGTTCCCCCCGCCGATTATGGGTATGGCAGCGGCGGGAACCCCAGTCAGGTCTGGGCGTTCACGGTGTGATTCACCCACAAGGGTGTGAACACTAACCGCCCGGTGTTCCCGGGCGTCCGTCGGGGCAGACACCCCGACACGAAAAACCCACACAGAAAGGAGGTGAGAACATGAACAGACGAAACAAGGCACAAGGCTTTACCCTGATCGAGTTGCTGATCGTCGTGGCCATCATCGGCATCCTGGCGGCCATCGCCATTCCGAACCTCATGCAAGCCCAGCGAGGCGCGAAGATCGCGCGGGCGTTGGCCGACAGCAAACAGATCATCAGCCAGGTCCAGCTCTACAACAACGACAAGAACGGCTATCCGGCGAACGGGGCTGCTGGTCTCAACACCCTGGTGAGCTCCGGGTACATTAGTATCACGGTGGATCCCTTCTCAAGCGCCCTTCCCCCCAACAATTATGGGTTTGCCACCGGCGGGAACCCCGTCCAGATCTGGGTGTTGAGCGTCGGGCCGGCAGGTGGCGCAACGGCTCCGACCACCCCTCCGGACAGCAACTCGAGTGGCAACAACTGTAATGGAACTGTCGGGTTTTCCACGATCTATGGCGCCATCCAACCGTCAGGGTGCTAATACCCCTCCGCGGATCCCGGTAGGGGACCTCATTCCCCTACCGGGTGGTGGCGGGACGAAGGAGTAACCGTGGGAACAGAACCTCAATCAGTTAAGCACCACCCACCCCCCCACAGCGAGCGGCTGCTGGGCCAAATGCTGCTCAAGGCAGGGCTGATCACCCAGGCGCAGCTCGACGCGGCCCTCGCCACGCAGCGTCACTCGAGTGAGCGGATTGCCTCGATCCTCGCCCGGGATGGTGCCATCACAGAGGCCCGCCTGGCGACGTGTTTAGGACAGCAGTGTGGGGTGGAGTCGGTAGATCTGTCGGCGGACAAGCCCGACGCCGCCGCCCTCAAGTTGGTACCGGCCCTATTTGCCCACCAACACCTCGTGCTCCCCCTGCATCGCGTCGGCACAGTGTTAACGGTCGCCATGGCCAATCCGGGCAATATCACGGTCATTGATGATTTACGGTTTATGACTGGGCACGTCATCGCGGTCAAGATCGCCCTCGAAACTGCGATCAAGGGGGCCCTCAATAAATACTACGATACTGCTGATCGCGCCCTGGAGCATGTCCGCGACTTCGAGAAACAGACACCGGACGCCGCGCAGGTTGTGGACGAGTTGGATCCGAAGGTCTTGTTGCGTGCCTCAGAAGAGGCGCCCGTGATGAAGTTGGTCGCGCTGATCATGGCTGACGCCACGAAGAAAGGAGCGTCAGATATTCACTTGGAACCGTATGAGCGAGGATTTCGCATCCGGTTCAGGATCGATGGTGTGCTCTACGAAGTGATGTCTCCACCCAAAGCGATGCACGCGGCGGTCACGTCTCGGGTGAAGATCATGGCGCGATTAGACATCGCCGAACGGCGCATGCCTCAGGACGGCCGGATCAAACTCGATATCGGCGATCGCGAGTTGGATCTCCGGGTGTCGACGATCCCGACACTCTTTGGAGAGAAGGTGGTCATGCGGCTCCTCGATCGCGCAAGCCTCGAGTTGGATATGGGCAAGCTCGGGCTCGAGCCGGAGGCCTTGACCATGGTGGAGCAGGCTATCACGGCCCCCTATGGAACGATCCTGGTGACCGGCCCGACCGGGAGCGGCAAGACGACCACGCTGTATTCAGCGTTGATGCGGTTGAACACCATCGGCACGAACATCATGACCTGCGAGGATCCGGTTGAGTACAACCTCGAAGGCATCAACCAGGTCCAAGTGAAGCCCGATATCGGTCTGGACTTTGCCGTCATGCTCAGATCGTTTCTCCGTCAGGACCCCGACGTCATCATGGTAGGAGAGATTCGTGATTTTGAGACGGCCGAGATCGCGGCCAAGGCAGCCCTCACCGGTCACCTCGTGCTCAGCACAGTTCATACCAACGACGCTCCCAGCACGGTGAACCGGCTCATCAGTATGGGTCTGCCGGCGTATCTCGTGGTGGCCTCGCTCAACTTGATCGTCGCGCAGCGCCTGGCCCGCCGGGTGTGTGGGGAGTGCCGGACGGAAGCCCCAGCGTCCCCTACGGTACTCGAGAGCATTGGGTGCACGCCAGAGGAGGCCAAGAATCTGGTGACCTACCAGGGCAAGGGCTGCATGTCCTGTTCTGATACCGGCTATCGCGGCCGGATCGGGCTCTTTGAGGTGATGGTGCTGACCGAGGAAATTCGCGAGGCGATCTTGAGGAACGTCTCCACCGCAGAGCTCCAAGTCCTGGGGATGAAGTATGGCATGAAGACACTCCGACAAAGCGCACTCGAGAAGCTGAGAGAGGGTGTGACCTCTGTGACCGAAGTGGCGCGGATCACCGCCATGTGTGGCTGAGAGACGCTGCAGAGGGAGATCACAATGCCAGTGTTTACGTATCGCGGTCGGACCCACCTCAATGCGGTGATCGCGGGCCGCATAGAGGCATCGGGCCCGGAGGCGGCGGTCAAGGAATTACACACGAAGCGCATATTTCCGTTGTCTCTCACGCTCGCGCCAGCTCCACTGAAACTCCCCGGGTTCAGTGGCCGCGTGAAGGCCAAGGAGCTGGCGGTCTGTACCCGCAATCTCGCCACGATGATCGCCGCTGGGATGACCCTGTTCGAGTGCCTCGATACGCTTGCTGTTCAGGAGGAAAATACCACGTTGAAATCGGCCCTCTCCGACATCCGGGAGAAAGTCGAAGCTGGCTCGACGTTGTGGGAGGCCCTCACACGTCATCCTAGGATCTTCAACAGTCTTTACGTCCAAATGGTGAAGGTGGGAGAAACCGGTGGACTCCTGGACACCGTGTTACAGCGCCTCGCCGTGTACATCGAAAAGGCCAACGCGCTTAAACGGAAAATCAAGGGGGCCATGATCTATCCCGGCACAATCGTCACGGTCGCGATCGTGGTGGTTATCTTCCTCCTCGTTTTTGTGATTCCCACCTTTAAGGGATTGTTTTCGGCTTCTGGAGCGCTGTTGCCCCTCCCAACCCGAATCGTGTTGGAATTGAGCAGGATTGTTCGTGAGCAGCTGTTGCTCATGGTGGGCGCCATGGTCGCGGCTGCCTTGGGTCTGCGCTATTGGTACCGGACCGCTCGAGGACGACGGGCGATCGACCGCTTGCTCCTGCGGGTCCCGGTGGTTGGGAAGCTGATTCGCAAGGTCTCGGTGGCGAAGTTTACACGGACTCTGGGCACGCTGGTATCCAGCGGGATCCCCATACTAGACGGGCTGGATATCACCGCGAAGACCGCGGGGAATACCATCATCGAGGACGCGGTGCAAGCGACCAGGACCAGCATCGCCAGTGGAAAAACCATCGCCGAGCCCTTAAGGGCCTCCGGGGTATTTCCGCCGATGGTCGTGCAGATGATCAGCGTCGGCGAGCAGACCGGAGCACTCGACGACATGCTGGCCAAGATCGCCGATGCATACGACGCCGAGGTCGACCAGGCGGTTGCGAACCTGACCGCGCTACTTGAACCAGTGTTGATGGTCTTTCTTGGGATCGTGGTCGGCGGACTGATCATCGCCATGTATCTGCCCATCTTCAAGCTGGCTGCTGTGGTCGGTCGGGCACACTGAGAGAGGAGTAGGCGCATGTCTCAAGGGTACCGGGGCGTCACCTTGATCGAAGGTCTGATCGCTGCGGCCATCATCACGATCGCCTTCCTTGCCCTCGCCGGTCTGTTTCCATCCGCCTACTCGGACATCACCTATGGCGGGCAGCAGACCCAAGCCGCATCTTTCGCCTTGCAACAAATCGAAGCGCTTAAACACACCAATTTCGACGCGCTCGATGCGAACTGTCTCAATACCTGCACCACGGTCGCCCCTGGATGGTGCCGGGTCTGTGTGTTGACGCCGAACGTCGGGGCCGGCGCACAAGCGGGCGATGTGAAAAAGGTCCAAGTTACGGTGACCTGGCCGGGGGGGGGTAGACCCAACACACTCGCCGTGGAAACCCTGTTCACGAGGTAGAAGCATGAGTGCTCATCGTCTGTCCACACGGTCTCGACAGTCCGGCATGTCCGTTGTGGAGATGCTGGTGGCCATGGCGGTCATGCTGATCGTGGTGTTGGCTATCTTTTTCATGTACGACACGGCCCAACAAAACGCCTCGCGTGGTCTTGCCAGGGCTGCGGCCCAACAGGATGTGCGGTCAACGCATGCCATCATGACGAAGGAACTACGGGCCGCGGGCTACAAACCATCAACCACTGCCTGTCCGACGCCGCCTGCCGGTGCAATCACCGCCATTGGGACCACATCAGTCACCCTGACGCTCGTGGCCGATGTCATTGGCGATGGGTGTGTGCGTCAGATCATCTATACGTTCGTCCCGCCAACCCTGCCGTTTTCGACCAACCCCTGCGATCCGTCTGATCCATTGACGGTCGGCATCATCACTCGCAGTAGTCAGGTCTGGACCGGGACGACGTGGAGCCCGACCACTCCAGTCGCCACGCGGGTCGCCCAATGTATTAGCGGTCTGAGCGCGATCTTTTATGACAACAACGGCGCGGTGACGACGAATCCCGCAAGCGTGGTCTGGCTCTCACTTTCCATGAGTGCCGTCGAAAACTCCAGGGCGACCACCGCCCAAACGTTTACGCTCACAACGGGCGTATCACTGAGAAATCTGTGAGGGGTCTAGCCCATGCGTCAACACCGTTTTCGCCCGTCGCACCATGTGTCATCTGACCGCGGCATCGCCCTCGTAGTCGCCGTGCTTGTCATGGCGGTGATCTTGGTTTTGGGACTCATGATGCTGGACCTGTCCGTCAACGAAAATCTGGCGAGCGCCAGGGTCGCCCAGACTACTCAAGCGTTTCTTGCCGCCGAGGCGGGGCTGCAGGAAGCGTTCTATCGGATGCGCCTGGATCCGACCACCTTTTCAAACGAAGGATCCACGGCGTGCTCAAGCACGGCCGATCCCGTCGTGGTCGGCCAGCAAGGCACGCCCGCTCCTGCGTGGGCTGATCCGACCGGTCCAAGCTTCTGGAAATATACGCCTCCGACGTGCATCTGGAGCTATGGCGGCACCAGTAGCGTCGGGTCCGGCAATTATTGGGGGGGCACTGCCGCCAATCTCGATAGTGCGGGCCGAATCTTCACATCGTCCGGAACTGCCCACGCAACCGGAGGTGCCCTGGTCGCGGCCGCCTTGTCCAATTCAGCTTCATACACGGTCACCATCGCCCCTGTGGTGGGCTACGTGGGCGGCTGCTGGCAGTATGTCAGTTCTACAGGAACCGCCTTGGGCTCCTGCGCGTCAGTCGCTGCCAACCCGATTTTCAAGATCACGTCGATCGGCGCGGCTGGCACCGCCCAAAAGACCATCACGGCCATGATCCAGCGATACGATGTGAAACCAACGCTCGACGGCACGGTGACCGCGAATACCAATATCAACGTGCAGTCCGCCGCCGCGGTCATTGACGGCCATAACTTTGACTGTAACGGGAATAACCCCTCTGATAGCGGCGCCGTCAAGGCGGCGACCGCCCCCACCGGAGCCGCCGGCATTACCATTAAAAAAGACAACAACCTCCAGTGCCCCGCCGGCACGGGGGTGGCCAGTTGTGGCGGTACCTCAACAGCCTTCCCGGATACGATCGGGGCACTGCTGCTTGGGCCAAGCGCCTCTCAGTCCCAGATTGACGCGCTCAACGTCTATCTGGACAGCATCAAGATCGACCCGGTCGTGCATCCGGAGAAATTACCCACCTCTGCGTTCCACGGGATCCTGTATGTGGACGGTGGTTACACACAACCACCGGACGGCAGCACCGGAGTCCTCATCGTCCACCATCGGAATGCGAATGGCCAAGGGGGGTGCACCAATCCGGGTGGGTGTGATGTGGCAAACCTCGGCAATTTTAATGGCGGCACCTTCAAGGGACTGATCGTCGCCGACCGCATCGACAAGATCAACGGGAACGCCCAGATCATCGGGGGGATTATCGGGTTCGGGAACGCCGCCGATGGCGTGCTGGTGGAAGATGTCAACGGTACCCCAAATATCAAGTATAGCCAGTGCATCATGGCCGGGTTGCCACAGAGCTTTCCATTTCATCTTCTCCCGGGGACGTGGCATGAGGAATGAAGTATTTTCCATGCGCCAACAACAGAAAGGAGCAGTGTCGATCATGGTCGTACTCCTCCTGAGCCTGTCGCAATTGCTCGTACCCCTTGCGGTGTTGGTCGTGCTGACGCCGATCGGCTGGGTGGGCAAACATCTGTCAGTCGCACCGCCCGCGTGTATCGAGCGCCAGGTTGCCCCACAGTACCCACAGCTCTTCCCAGGCGTGCCCGACGATCCACCACGCTGTGGGCCCGGAGAACGGCGGTAAGGTCGGGTGGTCGGTATCTCGACGGCGTGTCTGCGGCCAGGCGCTGTTGAGCAACAATCCACTGGCTCGCGAAGGAGGAAGAACATGAAGACGATCGGAAGTGTGGTCGGAAGTCTGGTTCTCGCGTCGGTGATCGTGCTGGCGGCAGTTGCGCCCGCGTCGGCCGAAGTGGTGGTAGTGACGTTTCAATGCCCTCACAATGGCCAGTACAACCCGTTTATCATGGACAATGGCGGCACATGTCAAGCGCCTCTCGGGTTGCTGAACCCAGGCGACGCCCGCGCCGTGAACTTCCTACTGCCTCGGCCCGACTGCTTTGCGTCTGGTAAGAGCGAGATGCGAATTGCCGATGGCAACGACTACACTTCAACGACACCACCAGGCGCCTGGATCGCCCGCTCAGGACTATGGCGGGGGGTCTTCAGCGTGTACGTCAAAAATGACGGCGATGTAGTCATCCAGGACGCCTACGCCGGCATCGAGTGGATCTGTGGAATGTAGGGGAGCCCACAGGGAGACTATGGGATCACGGATACACATCGTGGTGGTTGATGACGACCCACGAGCACGCACGGTGCTCCGACGGGCGCTCTCACACAGGACCTTTGACCTGACGGTGTTAGGTGATGGGCGAGCGGTCCTGGAGTACGTTACGCGCCACGTGGCGGACGTGCTCATCGCGGATGTGACGATGCCCGGCGTCAATGGCCTGGAGCTGCTAACGGCGATCAAAAACCATGATCCTCTCATCGAGGTCCTGCTTCTTAGCCGGAAGGCCAGCGTTGAACAGGCCGTCTCGGCCGTCAAACGAGGTGCCCTCGACTATCTAACGAAGCCGCTGGACCAGGCCAAACTCTTGGGGATCCTGGGGGAGATCACAACGCAGCGCGCCCTTCGCAGCCATGTCGGGGTGCTCCAGCGGCAGCTCGAGACCGCCCACCAGTTTCATGGGATGGTCGGCAGGAACCCGCGCATGCTGGAGGTCTTCTCACTCGTCCGTCGCCTGGCCACGCACTTTAGGACGCTCGTCATCACCGGCGAAACCGGCACGGGCAAAGAGATGATCGCCCGCGCCCTTCATACGCTCAGCCCGCGCGCCGCCGCCCCCTTCATTCCCTGGAACTGCGCCGCCATGACCGAGACGCTGGCGGAGAGCGAACTGTTCGGCCACGAGCGCGGCGCCTTTACTGGCGCGCTCAGGACGAAGCGGGGCCTCTTTGAGGCCGCCAAAGGCGGCACGATCTTTCTCGATGAGGTCTCCGAGATGTCCTCGACGCTGCAACCTAAACTCCTGCGGGTCCTCGAGAGCGGAGAGATCCAGCGGGTCGGCTCTCCGACGTCGATCATGCTCGACGTGCGCGTCATTGCGGCGACGAACCGGCGATTGCGGGAGTGGGTCACGGACGGACGGTTTCGCCAGGATCTCTACCATCGTCTCAACACGATCGAGATCCACCTGCCCGCCTTGCGCGATCGCAAGGATGATGTGCCGCTCCTGTGTCAGCACTTTCTCACCATCCTGAACGGCCGGACAGGGAAACACGTGAAGGGGCTTTCTCGTCAAGCGCAGGTGGCCCTCTTTCAACACGACTGGCCCGGGAACGTCCGGGAGCTGGCCCGCACACTCGAACACGCGGTCTTGCTGACACAAGGGACCTTTATCGGTATGAAGGATCTGCCACCATCCTTCCAACGAGAACCACGGATATCCCCAGCTTCAGTTACAAAGAGAGGACGATAACGATGCACATCCCAGGTGATGGACAGCCCACAGGACCTCGCCGGTCATCCTGGCGGCACTGTATCTCCCCTCACGAGTGCGGCCAGTTTGTTCCGGCGGTCACACTTGGGGGAAAAACTGCCATGTTTTGCCAGCACGGTGAACGGGGGTGGACGCCAGACGATTCGCGCGCGTGGAACGGTTGGCAGAAAAGCGTCCGGCGGCACCAGGCGATGGAAAGGAAGGCGGCCCCATGAGCAGGAAGATTCTTCTGAGTGTTTTATGTGTAGCCCTCATCATGTTGACCGGGTGCTCAATTTTAGACTGGTGGTCCTCCGATTCCAGTAGCCCCACAGCCCCAACAGCACCATCGCGCCAGTCCCTCACCCTTGCCCTCACCGTCCATACCAAGCGGGGGGTCAACCAGGAGACTGGGGATGGCGCCGGCGCCAAAGCCGCCTACCTGTCAAATGCGCTGCTTGACGCGTGGACGCGCTCCCTACGAGAGGACCTCTCGATGCTCCTCTCGACGCGTGGCCACACCGTCGCCACCATCGATCTCTCACCTCCGCGCCAACTTGCCCCTCTCTCCCTCGATGGCGAACTTGTCGTGTTGCTGCGATTGTATGCTGAACACGGCCAGGCGGGCGAGAAACAGACGGTGGTACTGCACGGGACGGCGGTCCTCATCGGCAAGGGGGCGGCCAACACCACCGTCTGGGAGACAACGGTCCAGGCCGCGTCTGACGCCTCCCCCTGGGAGGATCGCTATACACTCGCGCTCGATCCAGGGATGCGCCGGGATCCACACGACCCGGTGGTGTCGCAGGTCGCGGACGCCCTCTACCCACGGCTGATGCAGCAGATCTCAGGCGCGCTCAGCGGCGAGAAGCTCGCCCAGTTGGCCGCGGGATGGCAGAAGCCGTCGCCAGATCAGGCTGCACCCACGAATAAACAACCTCCTACTAGTGACTCACAACCTTCAGTCGAAAAGGGAGTGAAGCCATGAACACCGTGAGGCGTGTACGCATGGTCGTCCTAGTGATCGTGACCGTCGTGATCGCGGGCTGCGTCTACCACGCGCCGCCCCCACCCCTCTTTTCCCAAGTGCATCCCATCCTCTCCTGTGAGGCGGTGGGGTGCTATGCCCCCTGGGTACATAAGCCTGAGCCGGCCTTTCTTACGGGCACAGGAGATCTCCTGGCCAGGGTGCAAGATCAGATTGGGTATGAGCGCTGGCTGCGGGAGCGCACGGTCGTGTACGTCGAGCGTGGCTGGGAGTGGCACAAGGTGTCGAAGCTCCATGACCGGCCCCCTACGCGACGACACCAGCCCCCGGCGCCTTCGCCATCTGGACACCAACCGCCAGTACCTCCACCATCCGGTGGCACACACCGCTGACAGCAGCGGAGCACAGGAGGACAGCTATGAAAGTGTTTATGGGAGTGAGCATGTCGATGAAAACGGTTCTGCGCGTGTTGCCCCTTATTGTGGGCGTGGCGTTTGTGCAGCCGGTGCAGCTGGTGGCCCCTCGTACTCCGATGGCCGCGATCGAGCGCCAGGTCATGGAGCCAGTGCGCGTGGTGGCCGTGGCCACAGGCAAGCTGCTGTGGCACGCCTGGCAGGGCGAGAAGGGCGAGGAATGACGCCGCGGTGGCTGGTGGTGACCAGAGTCATGGCTGTCTCGTTGTCCCTCGCCATCGCCGGCTGCGCAGGCTCCAAAAAGCCAGTGGCGGCGAACACCGCTGGCGCGTCTGCGGGCTCCGGCAGTGGTGCGAGTGTCGGCTCAAATAAAGGGAGCCTCTGTTTTGGCTATGGATGCCCAAAGGCTCCCACGAAGCCTGCCTCAGCTCCTGCCTCGCGTCCAGCCGTAAGGAGGTGAATCGTGCATCGCGTCATCACGAGGATGATCCTTCTGATGATCACCATGACCAGCCTCGTTGTTGGAAGGTCCGCGTTGGCCGCGCCGCTGCCGACTGTCCCAGGGCCCTACGCCGCAAGTCTAACGTTCGCGGTGCGGGAGCTGCGCCCACAGCCTGAAACCCGAGATGAGGGTCTGCGAGAGCTCGGGACATGTATTTATAACAAGCTAAAGGCCGCGAAGCCTGAGGGCCTCACGCTGCGCCCACTGAATCTCGGGACGGGATCCGCACGGTATGAAACGTACGGCGTGACCTTAACCGGGGAGCTCAAACCCGCGGCGCAGGTGCTGGCTGAGCGGCGGAGTGCGGAGGCTCGTGCCCCACGCAAGCTAGCCCCGCTGAAGCCGAAGGCTGAGACGCCAGTGCCGGCACCATCCCCAGGCGCTCGGTCCATCGGCGCGGCGCACACGAAGGTGGTGTTCGATGATCGTCCGGTGTGGCAGGAGTCTGACAGTCTCGAGGAGTTGAACCTCTTCGTCTATACCACTGTGGCCAAGGCGCTCTTTGAGCAGACTACAGTCGGGTTCCAGGCCGTCCACTACTTGCCCCTGGCGTTCTCCGGGCGTGTGACCGAGCAGTGGCCTCAGGGGGCCCATCCATCGCTTCATCAGCCGGGGCTCGCAGCGTTCCTTCGCGTAGGACGTGTGCCGGACCAGGCCCATCGGGATGAAGCGTGTGGCAAGCTGGCCGCTCCACTGGTCGTGTTGTTCCAGGAGGACGCGACACTCTGGGGGGATGTGCGAGGGGCGTTGAATGCCATGCAGAAGGGGGAAGGACGATGATGAAAAAGGCTCTGATGGCCGTCGGGCTCCTTGTTCTCTGCGTAAGTGGATCTGTCTCGACGGTCCACTCTAATGAACACCCGCTGCTGATAGCAAGAACGCCACACGATGAAGGCAATCGAGTCGATTCCGTGCGTGTCGCGCCGTCCGTGCCCATTGATCCCTCGTGGTCACTGCGAATCGAACCATTCCTTGTTCAGCCCAACAAGGACCCACTTTTGGAGATTTCTGACGCGACCACCCTTCGTGAGTCAATCGAGCGGAATCTGGGGTGTCGGCCAGGTGCCCCTCGAGTGGTGCGCGATCGAAGTGTAGACGCAATGCAGGGGACCGCGATGGTGTTGTCAGGCACGATGCGCTTTGGAACCACGCAAGAGGCGATGGTCTTAAAGCCGCCCAAAAGGGGGCCGGGAGTCGTAGACCTCAGGGGTCCGATCTTCATGGTCCAATTTGAGGTCAGCGACGTGCGAACCGGGGCGACACTGCTGAGGGATGTTGTGACGCAACGTCTGGCGCCACACACAGAACAACTCGCCTTCGCCGCGGGGATCATCGGAGCTCGGTTGGCCGAGGAGTGGGGCCTTGGGTTGCCAGAGATGAAGTGTCTCATCAAACACAGCGTTCCGCAAACGGTCGCGCTGCCGCCGATTGCCGTCATGCCAGGCAAGCTGGCGTCGCCCAACGGACCAGTCTCTCCTTCTTCTCTAGTGCCATCATGCGAGGGATCTTGGAAGAGGTTTCGTGTGGCCCAAAGCGTCGGGGCCAGTTACAAGGTGTGCGCGTCGCGGCCGAATACGATCGGACACCTCTCTGCGGTATTCCCAGTCGAGATCAATCGAGAACTGTCCCAGCAGGCGGTGCGTCGCAGCGTGGCCGTTCGGAACCGCATCCTGTACGCCTTTAAGGGGATTGCGTTTTTGCCGACGCCCTGGTTCACGTGGCTCATGTTCCAGCCGTTGCCCCCGGAGACGTCCGAGCGCGTGACGCTCATGGATTCGTCAAGGGAGTTGGAGGGTGTGCCGATGTCCGCTGTCGAACGGCGCGTGGCCGCCACCCTGAACTATGTGGTCCGCCTACACCGGGAGAATCGCCTCAAGCTTCGCGAGAGCATCAATGCCTATCTGGATACGTTGGGACCGTTAGAATTGAAATAAGATCTATGTGAGGAGCGAGAAGATGAACGCGATTCGGAACGTGGGGCTGTTTCTTGGGCTGCTCGCCCTGTTCATCGGATTGAGTGGGTCTCTTGGTGCGATGGCCTCCGATCAGCCGCCCTCGTCCACGCCGGAGGTGCAACAGCAGATCCAGCGGCTGGCCGGTGAGCTGGTAAACCTGGCTGAGAACCCGCAGCATTCTCCAGCCGCCTATCGTGCCGTGCGCGAGCAGGCCCGTGCGGCCGGACTGCTCAATGAGGTGGTGGCACGCGCCTCAGATATCAAGTCGCTCATGAAGAGCCTCATGATGGTCAAGAAGGATCTCGAAAACCCCGCGAAGACGTCACTGTTGCAGAACCCGGCGTATCAACAGCTGTTGCGGCAGTCATGGGCCCAAGACCTCGACCAGCTCAGGCAGCTCGATCCTGCGCGGGCCAAGGCGCTCGAGGCCATGGGACCACAGGTATCATTAGAAGAGAGGGAAGGGAAGGGGCAACTCAAGTGAATCGGCGTGTGTGGTTTCCCTTACTACTGATTGTCTTGTCGGGATGTATGGGGATCCCGTCGCGACCACCGCGGACGTCTGGGCCCCCTCCGCCCCCAGTGGACACGCTGCCGAGTCTGGCACTTCGCACCTGGTCTGCGCGGCCAGGCGTGTGTCCAACCGGCCGCTACACCATCGCGTACGTGCGCCCCAAGATGAGCTACGTGCATTCCACCATGCTGCCGACGCCTGTTGTGGACGAGCTCCAGGCGAACGTGATGCGCGACATCCTCGGGATTCTTCGCGCCCACGGTTGCCGGGTCCTGGGCCCCATTGAGCCGGTGGCGGTGGAGGGTCTGCGGTTGGATCGCGTGAAGGTCCGAGCGCTCAGCCGAGATTGGCTCGCGCGCCCGGAGACGCAGAGCCTGACGACCTACACGGAGGGCCCGGTCTCCTTTCTTCTCTTTCCCTCAATTATTCTGAAGGCGATCAGTCATGACGACCGGGCGAGGCGCTCCGAATACGGGGTGGTGCAAGGCGCTGGCACGTTGGATGTGAAGGTGCAAGTCGAATTGGCGCTCCAGGAGGTGACTCCCAAGGGACTCCTGTCGTACCCGGGCTTCGCGGCACCCGCCCCCCAGGCGCTCAAGGTCGATATCCCGTGGACGATGGCCAAGGCGCCAGGGGCGCACGCGGCGATCGTCATGTTGCAGGACACGCGCGTCGACGCGGTGATCCGCACGCTCCATGGGTTGTATCCAGTCCTGATGAGCCAAGTAGACGTCGCGCTCTCGACGCGCACGCCCCATATCGCCGAGCGTGCGGCTCTCTGGGGAGGGCCGGCCACGCTTCGCCGGGAGTTCATTAAGGAAGCGATCTCGCCGTTTATGGTGCTGCTCTCGGCCGTGGGCCTCATGGAGCATCTGGGACAACGCGGGGTGGGTGGGGCACTCAGCGCTGTCAGCCAGGCCGCGCATAGCGATAATACGCTCTACAAGGCGCACGGCTCCGGCCACATGGACCAGGTCGGCGAACCCCTCCTGGTCAGCCGGCCCACGATCACCCTCACCGTCGCCCCAGGCCTGCAACTCAACCGTGAGGCGATGGACCACACCACGGAAGTGGAAGGCGCGGTCCTTGAACATCTGCTGCTGGCTCACAACGTCGCCTGTGACGACCAGGACGGCCGCCTGGTCCCGCGCGGGATTCGCGAAGGCACCATCCACGTCGCCCTCACCGTGTCAGCGGCCGTCGCTACGTCAGGGGTAACCTATACGGCTTCACTCGCCTTGGTCGGCATGACCGCCGACGGGACGACGCGATGGGACGACCAGGCCACGGAGACGCAGACCGTGGCGAGCGCCGATGTGCCTCCGGGTGTTGTAGTCGATGGGGTCGTGACCAACGTGCCAGTCTCAGTGTTGACCAAGTTGCTGGTCCGACAGGAACGGATGGTGACAGCGGCTCGCCTGGAACAGATCGGGACCCCAAAGAAGGTGTTTATGCCGCCCGCGCCGCCACCGCCGTCCCTGCCGGTCATCCAGATGCCAGGCATACAAGGAGGAACCCAATGAAGATGTGGCACCGTCTAGGTGGGTGTGGCCTGCTCTTGGGGCTGTCCGCCTGCATGGCCGCTGGCCCGGTCGCCCCATTGTCACAGACCCCCTTACCAGCGGCCCCTCAGCGTCCTGCGGTCCACGCGGCGAGATTTACCGGCGGACCCTGCCCGACGGGGACGTCGAGAATGGCGATTCAGCAGCCCCGATTGAAGGGCACCGGGTGGGGTCACCTGGAGGGCCCGCAGGTCCGGGCACTCGAGAAAACACTGGCCCGAGACCTGGCCGCGCTGTTTAAGGCGCATGGCTGCCGAGACGTCCGGGTGGTGAGCGAGCTGGAACGGCCTCGGCTGAAGGGGGAGGCCCATATCAACTTTGTGTGGACGCCCACGCTGCTGGTGAAGGTGGTCCGGCATCCCACGTCGGACCTGTACTGGACCATGGAATTGACCCTGCACCTGGGGGTGGAAGATGACACCAGGGCCGGGGCGTTCCAAGTCATTGGATTGGACCGCTGGCAGAAGGACCTGACGGAACGCGGCACATGGGGACCGCTGCCGCCGGGCCGGGGGCCGAATCTGCAAGAGCTGCTGCCTGCCGTCGTAACACTCTACGAGATACTGCTGCATCGGGCCGAGGCGGCGCTGCCGCCTTCGATCCCTCAAGCCATCGACGACCAGACCTCGCAATGGCAGTCAGCCGCCGCCGATCGAGAACGCTTCCAAGCGGCCCCCACACCGACGCCCGCGCCGTCGCCGTCGCCTGCGTCAACGACTGTGCCACCGCGACCAGTTCCGGCGGACAGCATCCGGGCGCTCTACGAGCGGACCCGACCCATCGGGCCGATGGCCTGTCTGACGGCCGTGACCCAGAACGTCAACGTCTTCCATTTTGAACTCGGCCAACGCGACGTGTATGCGAACTATGCGCTTGGCGAGGGTCTTGTCGCCGCGAAGCTGCCACTCTCCGTCTCGGAGCAATTGCAGCGGCTCACCCCAGAGGGGGGCCGAGCCCTACAGGTGAACTGGGACCTGGCGTTCTTGGACTGGTTTCTCAAGGCCACTGGGCTGCGCTTTGACGAGCTCGGTTGCGCCCTGCAGTACTTCACGCACTTGGCGCGGCAAGGAGACGCGAAGACCGTGGAGCGTCTCGCCACCACCTTTTTCACAAGCCGTCGAGCCCCGTAGTCCTCACGTTCCTTCCCTTATCCCGTTTCCCTTAGATCAGAAGGAGACTGTCTATGCGAGGGCGTTCCATCGTCAGAATCAGTGTACTTGGCGTGGTGATCGCCGCAGCCGCGCTGGCTGGCTGCGCGCCCACCATGTACACCATTCACTACTTTCCCCTTGAAGATCGCCTGATGTCAGTGCAGGTCGACCGCCCGCTCACGGCCGACGTGCTCAGGAACACATTTGGCGAGCCACAGTCTGTGTTCCCACGGCCCAGCGGAGCCCAGTGGAACTATATCTGGACGTCGACCCCATTGATGGGCGGGCCGATGTGGACGGTGGTGCGGATTACCCTTGACGCGGACGGCCTGGTGGTTGACTGGGAGCTGTATCAGCATGAAGTCAGGGATCCGTCCGAGACGCCGTTGTGAGCGAGTGTTCCAAAGAGGAGGTCGAATCATGCGAAAAAGACTGATGTGTGTGGCCGCCTGCGCGATGGTCCTGGCGCTGTCGTCGTGTTGTCCACTGCTCATGGCCAGTATCGTGCCGTTTGGGTTGTTGGAGGATTCACGGCGCGGGCAGCCTCCGCCAATTACGAGCAAGCTGGCTCAGCAATACCGAGACAAATGTCTTCAGCCACAAGGCCCGCGAGCGCCACGAGATGAAGGCCAGCGAGAGCCATCACAGTGAGATACACCAGGGGGCAGACGGGTACCGTGGCTCTGGGTGACGACTCGTCGCCCAGCACCTCAAGCCCTTTCTCCTGGTGTCGCTTTGACCGGTGGTGGGTGGTATGTGACGACTTTGTCTGCGCCATGTGGGTAGAACGCTGAGACGTGAAGGTGGAGGAAATGTAATGAGTCGAGACACACATCGCGAAGCGGACGAGCTGTCTGCGGCTGCTGCGATCGCCGTGGCCGAGGGTCGGAGCAGGGCCGCGAGGGAACTCTACGCCTGGGCGGCGCATTTAGAAGAAGTTGCTCTGGCCCAAGTACCGCTCGATCAGGTCCGCGACCGCGGCATTCTGTCTGTTAGTGTGGCGTCCCTGTTGTATAAGGCGCAGCTGCTGGCTCGCGCTGAGGAGGCCATCTTTCGTTTTCTCGGATCGGGCGAGCTGGACCCGTTGGCGGAGGGGCAGCTTCGGGAGCTGCTCGAGGTAGTGTCGACCATTCACAGTGGAGTGGTGTCATGACCCCTCGTCCTCGTCAACGCCGCCCGCCCAGCATCACCTTGACGTCCACGCAGAAGGGATATGTCGCGGGAGTACTCGATGCGAAAGGCCACCTCTCGATTGTTCGAGTTGACCGGGGTCCCTCTCCTGCTGTCCCTAGCTATATGATTCGTTTTGTGCTCCACATGCGTGATCCGAGCGTCCCGAAAGCGATCGCTGGGTTGGTCCCGTGGACCGCCGTGGTGGCGGTCAAGCATAGAGATCGACGCTCCCGTCCCGATTTCAAGCTCCAGGTAGGCTTGCCGACGCTTCTTACGCTGCTGGAGACGCTCGTTCCTGTCCTGCATCGCCAGCGGCCCACGGTGCAATTAATCTTGCGGCTGGCCGCGCTTCGACGTCGCCTACTTCCATCGCACCGGACGCAATGGGCACGAGAAGCCGCGGCGATTTACAAGCAGTTTTGCGCGCTGCAGAGGAGTACGTCGTGACCGGCCGGCGCCTTGCCGTGGCCGGGATCCTGTCGGCTGTTCTCTTCACTGCGCTCGCTCCATGGAGGGCCCACGCCGCCGCGTCGGTCTCTCACGAGTTCGATGAGATCCCCACCTTCGCCCGTCCGCTGACCGGGCATGATCGGCTGCTCGCCGCCTCTGTGGTCGTGCTCGACATGGACAGCGGGATGGAGATCGCGGTGAAAAACCCGACGACTCGCCGCGCCCCGGCTAGCACGACGAAGATTATGACCGCCCTGCTCATTTTGGAGTCGGGCCGCCTGGGGCAGACGGTGACGATTAGGAAGCGGGCCGCTACAGTGCCAGGGACGGTCCTGGGCCTCAAACAAGGTCAACGTGTGACGCTCCAGGATCTTACCTGGGCGATCGTGCTCGGGTCGGCCAACGATGCGGCGGTGGCGGCCGCTCAACACCTCGCCGGAACTGAAGCGCGGTTTGTCGCCAAGATGAACGCCTGGGCGCAGGCGCTCGGCATGACAAACACTCATTTTACGAATCCCCACGGGATCGACCATCCTCGCCACGTGTCTACAGCTCACGATCTTGCCATTCTCGCCCGAGTGGCCCTACGCAATCCAACCTTCGCCCGTATGGCCCAGACCCGCGAGGCCGTGCTGACCATCTCGACGGGGCGCAACGGACCACGGATCCGTCGGGTGCTCCATTCAACCAACCGTCTGCTTGGTCAGGTGTTTGGTGTGGATGGCGTCAAGACCGGCACCACCGATCGGGCTGGACCCTGCCTCATCGCGTCTGCCACGCGGGACGGCCATCAAATCATCGCTGTCCTCCTGGATGACCCGGATCGCTGGGCTGACGCCGAGGCGCTCCTGGAGTATGGCTTCGCCTGGCGAAGGCGGACGTTCGGCCGTCAGGTGGTCGGGTGGTACGGGCCACAGAGGGAGGCGAATTGATGAGATTAATAAGACGGCTACGGCCTCACATCATCGCCATTATGCTTCTTTCCGCGCTGACCGCTGGCGCAGTGAGGGGACTCGAGGTCGCGGAAAAACGACTCGACGCAATTGCGTATCTCTATGGGGCCCACTCGGATCTCCCGTGGTACGCGAGGCTCCGCCGGGCGATCAGGGAGGCGCCGGCCCTCCAACGTGGACGGGATGAAGCCTGAAGCGACGGGGAGGACGACTCGCTACCAGTCGCGAGGCCTAAACTCCAAGGGAAGCCGAATCAGTAAGACGGTTGAGCGTCATACACTCTCGCTCCTTCCGTTTCATGGCATGTCAGGGCCGCCTGCAGGGCACGGGCCGTGAAGGGGCGAACACAGCAAAGACGGCCCGCGCCGACCTCCAACGCTGTTGGGGAGCGCAGCGATCTAAGGCGGCCAGCTCCCTGGCATTATCATTTTAGAGGCAAGGAGGACACGTGAGGACGAACCACAACGGGATCAAGGGCCGCGTGACAAACGTCCAGGGAAATGGCCACAGAGTGGCTCCCATGGATATCACTGCGCTCCTCGTGGAACACAAGGGCTTTATTTATACCATCGCCCGTGAGTACAGCAGGTTCGGAATGCCGATCGAGGATTTAATGCAACAGGGATGTATGGGTCTTGTGAAGGCCGCCGCCAGGTTCGACCCGGGGCGCGGCGCCCCTTTTTTGAACTATGCGAGTTATTGGATCCGAACAACGATTGCGACCGCCGCCAACGACGCCTGGCCCATTCGGATTTCACGGTGGATCCTCCACGTGCGAGCGCGCGTGTACCGCGAGAGTACACGATTCCAGCAGCAGCATGGTCGCAGCCCAAGCATGGAGGAGATAGCCGAGGCGTTGGGGCTCTCCATCGTGAACGTGACCAGCGCGATGAAGCCTTTGCCCCAGATGATTTCGCTGGATGCTCCAATAGACGGTGAGGACGGAGATACCTTTGGCGACATCATAGCAGACACCAGCGCCCCAAGTATTGTGGAGAGCCTCATGGCCAGAGACACACAACAGCGTCTCCTAGAGATCCTGTGGTCTCTCCCCCACCGCTGGCGAGAGATACTGTTCCTGCGCTTCGGCTTCACCGATGGAATATTACACTCGGACGCGGAGATTGCGCAGCGCCTTGGAGTGTCAAAACAACGCATCAACCGGATTGAACATCAGGCGCTCGCGTTGCTCCGCTCGCAATATTACGAAGCCCTAGGGGCGTTACAATGATCGAACCGTTCCTCACCCGTCACCGTACTACGCTTCAGGCCCTCGCGATCACTGCCGGCATCGTGGTGATCCAACTTGGTGTGAGGGCCCTGGTCCATGCGGGCACAGACAACACACTCATCGAGCACTGGCCCGCGGGGAACCTCCGTGAGGGCCTGGGTCTGCTCGCCCTGCTCATAGGGTTCGGCGGTTGCGCGGCCCGCCTCTCGTTGGCGTGGCTGTTCGCGGGCATCGGCGCGTACATCGGCCTGAACGTTGGGCCCACGATCATCAGCCAGGTTGTCAGTGGCACCTTCTAGAGCCGAACGTTCACCAGTAGCAGAACGGAACATCTGGAAAAAGGAGATGAACAATGAAGAAGAGTGGATGTGTTCTATTCGTGTTCGGTTTGGTGTTTATTGCAATCCCCTGCTTAGTGGTAGGTCGGGTGTCCGCGCAAAATGTAGCGGATGCTTTACTACCAATGCTCCGAATGCCTCCCGTGAAAGAATCCCACTTTGTCGAGGACTGTCTACAAACGTTGCTGCCATCAAGCGACGGCGGAGTGAAAAGTCATCGAGAATGTACGGTGAAAGAAGTCAACCGGATCAAGCCGAGTACGGCCGGACTATCTGCGCCGGGGCAGCCGACTAATCCCAATGCCAGCCTAAAAGAGTCGCACTTCGTTGAAGAATGTGTGCAGACGCTCGGACCCTCAGGCCAGGGCGTAAAGAGCCGCCGAGAGTGTAAGGTGAGCGAAGTCAACAGGGTTCGCCCCACATCGCCATCACGGGACGCGATGCTGTCAACCAATGGATCAACGTGGTAACCAGAGAACGTCATGACCAAGCGGCGCCGCTGCCAGATCCTCTTAGATTTTGATATGTACGATCGCCTCAAGAGCGACGCCATCAAGCGCGGCATGTCTGTTTCGGCTCTCATCAGAGAGCGGCTAAGTGGGGCTGTGAGGTCGGCTCAAGGACCCGTCGGGCTGTCCACGTCGCCCTTGCCGGATCTTCGTGCAACGTTGGCACCGTCGTCGGCCGACGCTGACGAGATCCCAGCCACGGCGAGCAAGAGAATCACCATTTTTGATTTTGACTAGGAGTAGGGAACATCCGAGAAAGGAGCGCCACGAATGAAAGCAGGAAAAACAATGACCCAACGACTGCGCCAAGCTCTGCTCATAGCGGCGCTGCTCACCATCACCACCGCCTGCGCCTCTCCAGGGGGGCTCCGGGAGAGGAAGGTGGGCGCCGCCCCCTTAGTACGCTACGTGTTGGTGCAACGGGCTCGCGACCAAGGCAAAGGCGTGTCAGCCACATACCCACTCTCCGCGTATGAGGCGAGGGCCCTCACGCTCGAGGTCCTCCGCGTTTGGCTGGCCACGTCGATCGCGTCCTGGAGAGACAAAGACGCCCTCATTCAGGACCGCCCTGTGCTAGACAGCGACCAGGCGATCATCGCCGCCGTTAGTGTTCCGATCTTCGGCTCGCTTGACGCCACCAGCCATCCGGTCGCCCTCGGCGTCTACGTTTCTCCTCGCGACGACCGGCAGAGTGACGTGGTGGTGGTCAGCCAGGTTAGAGCGTTCTGGGGCTACAAGCAGGAGCCTCTCGCTGAACGGCAGTTTCACGAGGCCTTGGCCGCCGCGCTCAAGACGCGCGCCGCGGCGGGTGCAGGGTCCTCATCCAAGGCAAGTCCGGCGGGTCTGGCGACCACACTGGAAGGGCCATAAGGACGCCGGGAGCATGAGCCAACAATTGCAAGAACTCGCCAAAACAGGCCACACCCCGCTCGGGGTGCTCCTGCGGTGTGTGCCGGTCGCGTCACTGGATCCAGTGCTCGCCGTGGTCTTCGACGTGGAGGCCGTGCGCCAGTATTTCGCCGGTACACTCGCCCCGCCGGCCCACCCGGCGTTCTGGAATCGCCGACTCACGCCGCATCTGGCCGCCAGACAGACCCCGTGCGCCGTCCTCGTCGCCACGCCAACCGGCGGGACCAAGATCGTCTACCTGAATGGGGCTCCACAGATCCTCAATATGACTACACCGGAAGTCGAGCGGGCGGTGATCGATTTGCTCAACAACCTGCAGGTCTACCGCGAGGAGGGGAGATAATAATGATTAGTGACAAGCATCGCGAGGCTGAAGAGCTGTCTGTTGCTGCCGCTCAAGCCGTGGCCGAGGGTCGGAATGAGGACGCGAAGGCGCTCTATGCTCAAGCAGCCGAGTGCGAGAAGGCGGCGCTTGCCCGTATGCCGCGCACCAAGGTCCACACAAGAAGCATTTTGTCCGTCAGTGTGGCCTCGTTGTTGTACAAGGCGCAGCTCCTGGCTCGTGCTGAAGAAACCATCACCCGTCTTATCCTGTCGAGAGAGCTGGAACCGTGGGCTGATAAACAGGTTAAGGAGCTCCTAGGGGTCGTCATGAAATCCCAAGATCGGGGGGAGGAGACAGAGGAGTGGGGATATGGGTCGTCGCATCACGCATTAGCACAGGCCATGATTGGCTTTATGCCCGGGTGGGAATTTTGGCGGTGTGGGGGGGGTGTTGTCATCTCCTCCATAGGCGTGATCGCATTGCGATGAGGGTACTTTGTGCCGGGACGCATATTCGTCTTAAGGTTTCGATCCTGACGGGGAATGACCGGGAAATCGCAACACCAGTGACCGCGACGCTGAGAAGGCGAAGGGGTCCCAAGGTACTCGCGGAGGAGGTGCTCACCCGGGTCCTGCCACGCTTCGCCGCATACGTCGCATCGCTGGATCCGAGGTTCGTAGGATGGCTCCAGACACGTGCCGTCAACAAGGAGACTACTCCACCAACAGCACAAGTTGACTTGCTGCGACAGCCTCACTGGGTCCGGGTCAGGATTAATCTGTTGAAAGGAGTGAGCCATGAGAATTGATGGTCGCTGGAGCGATATCGTTGCCGCCGCCCTCAAGCATGACAAGGCGGCGCAGGAATATATCATCGATGTGTTTCTCATGCAAAGAACGCTGTGTAAGCGGGCGATCAGAAGGCGGTTTGCAGAATTATTTGCCCGCGCCGAGGCTCTACTGATTCCGCTTTGCCCGATGGTGTTGGAGCGTACTAATCGTTGCGTGATTGGGGTGGGGATTGGCGAAGCGCCAGGGAACATCCCTCTAGCGAGGTGGAGGGGCGGACGCTGGGTCGCCGACCAGGAGGCGATTGAAAAGCTCGCCCAGGGCAGCCCGGACTCCTATTGGGCGCACGTGTCAAGGGGGCTCGTCACGCTATTTGCTGAGGCGACATCGCCGTGAGGACCGCATGAGCGATTTGCTCAACAACCTACCGGTCTATCGTTATGAGGGACCGCCGTGTGCCCGTTCTTGAGATAAGGAGGTCATGGGCCATGAAAATGACGTACTACAGAGTCACCGCCATCGTCGTCGCGCTGAGCCTTATGCTCGCGCCAGCGTCGGTGATCGCCGGGCAGGCCACGTCACAAATGCTGGTGACGGCCACCGTGCAGGCGTCGTGCAATCTGAGCACGACCGCGGACCTCGCGTTCGGGACCCTTGCGCCCGCCGCAACCACCGCGACCGCCCAGGGCGCGCTTGACGTGCAATGTACCCCCGGAACCACCGCCTCGATCCAGATCGACAGCGGGCAATATCTCCTGGCGGGCCAACGGACCATGCGGGGACCAGGGACCAGCAACCTTCCCTATACCCTCTACCGGGACAGTGGCCACAGCGCGCCCTGGGGATCGACGGACTCGCAACGGCTCGCGTATAAGGGCACCGGCAGACGCGACCAGGTGCCCGTCTATGGTGTGGCCACACGATCACCCTCCACGATCAGCGGCGACCACCAGGATGTGGTGCAGATCATCGTGGAGTTTTAAGGTGTGGTGACAGGACCAGGTCCACCTTCATGTCTTTCCCCAAGAGTCCGGGGCTACCGTTGGTGATAGAGAGAGCCATCGCGAGTATGTGATGGCGGGGCCAGGCGCCAGGAGGTAATGATGACAAAAAGACACCATAGAGACGGTAACGGGGTAGACCACTTCGCGCGCGCTCGTGAAGGGGCTCCGCGTCGCGCACCAAACCCGCTTCCACAGATGAATAGGCTGACGTGGCCGAGAGCAGTTGATCCCGATTTACGCGGTGGCGCACCACACCCAGCACGTCCCGGTTGGAAGTTACCAGGATGTGGTGGTCGTGGAAATCTCTTTCTAACGCTATCGGCGCGGAGTGACACCATGAGATACATCCTCTATATAAGCGTTCTCAGTCTGGTACTCCTAGGCGGGTTGGTAGCCCTCGCTGTCGCCGCTCCCCCTGACCAGTCGGCCACGGTGACAGTCACCGCGACGATCAAGCCTACGTTCGGCATGATGGTTGGTTCGGGCGGCGTTGGGGCAACCATGGCTCTCGATGCCAGTAGCGCCAGCGTGACCGCGGATCCCGGGAACACGGTGACGCAGGCCAGGGTTGTCACGGTCAAGAGCAACTTTTCAGGCGGCAATCCATGGCAGCTTCAGGTTCGGAAAGCCCAGGACCTCACCGATGCGACGCAAGCCCCTCCGCAGATCATCCCGTTACCGTCCTTCACCCACACCTCAATGGGTGGAGCGGGGAGCCATACAGACGCCACAGATACGACGTTCTCCCTGGTTTCGACAACATACTACACGGCGACACGGGCGGAGCAAACCAATCTCCCGTTTGGTACGCCGATTACCACGCTCTTAAAGATGGTGGTTCCGCCGAACCAGGCGGCAGGCACGTACTCGAACGTGCTCACGTTTACACTCATCAGTCCGTAGTGGTGGAGCACTTGGTTCCTTTTCCGAAACCACAAACCCCGAGTAATCGGGGGACGCAAAGCCACGGACCCTCGGGCACTCACGTAAAGGTCCGAGGCACAGTAATTGGATCGTCCCTGGCCGTCCACTCGGCCCGACCCGGGTGTCCACTGAGCAGCACATCACGGTCTCCTCAATAGAGGCCGTGTCGTCGGCCCCCCCACCTGTAATGCTGAGCGCGCCTCTGTCGCACACCCTAGGTCCACAACAGACACTCGTAGTCCTGGTCAATTTTCAGGACATGGCGATCGAGCCCTGGACCGTGGCCGACGCCCAGGTTGTGATGGCGGCGGTCTCCCAAAGGGTATCAGCTATTCAGCTGATCACGCCGGCGAAGAAGACGGGGCGAGAGGAGCGAGATGAGAACACTCGCGGAAAGACCGCGCGCTGAATCGTCCCAATCAACCGAAGGGTGAGAAACCTTCCTTTAGGAGTGCCAAATGAAGATCCAGACGTGTGTGCCTCGTTCCATAGTATTTGTCCTGGGCCTCGTACTCGCCTTCCTCCCCATCTGCCCGGCCGTTGCCGACACGAATAGCTGTGTCCTTAACGGCGAGTATCTCGTCTCCAGCGCGGTGGTCGCTCACCCCATTGATCAGTTTCTCGGTTCCTTCACGTTTCATCCTCCAGTGGGCTGCCTCGGCGCTGGCACGGTGGATTTGGTGGGAGACCTGGCCGCCTCCGGACAAGCGGCGAATATGCCGGTCTTTCTTGTCGGGGTCTTCTACATCGTCGGCAGCGATCAAATTGTCACCATCGCGATTGCCGAGGGCATTGTCTTGCGCGGTCGGCTTGGACTCATCCGAGAGAACGTGGCGCATGTGATCAACTTTGTCGCGGATGCCGTGGCGAGTCCCGGCTATCATTTTTCCGGTGTGGCCTCGAAAAACGACGTTACTCAGCTCGTGGGGCCGCCAGGGTCTCCGGGCCCCACCGGTCCGACCGGATCGCTAGGTCCCCAAGGGGTGACCGGATTCACGGGCGCTACTGGTTCGCAAGGTCCTACTGGCCTGACTGGGACGAATGGGTTTCAAGGGCCAAAGGGTGACACTGGATTCAAGGGAGACAAAGGCGACAAGGGTGATCAGGGTTCACAGGGTGTGGCAGGTTTCAATGGATCACAGGGTCCCGCTGGCTCACAGGGCGCACCGGGATTGCAGGGTTCCCAAGGCGTACAAGGATCTCAAGGGTTGCAAGGCCCCCAAGGGTTCAAGGGCGATCAAGGGGTTGGTGTTCGTTTCCTCAACACATGGCTTACTGGTACCCCGTACCTTGTGGACGACATTGTCACCCACAATGGTCAAACGTGGATTGCTCTCGCGAGCAACACCAACGTCGAACCCGGAACCGACGTGTTGAAATGGTCGCTCCTTGCGGCGAAAGGCGCGGACGGCGCGACCGGGCCGACCGGTCCCGTAGGGTCCACAGGAGCTGCTGGACCAACTGGCCCGCAAGGCCCCCAAGGCGTGGCAGGTCCGGGTGGTTCACAAGGCCTCACGGGCCTCGCCGGTCCGCAAGGCCCGCACGGTGACCCCGGCGCCCCAGGCGCCACAGGATCCCCCGGGGCGAGTGGTCCCGTTGGCATGACCTTCCAGAACGCATGGACCGCCACAGTCTACGCGCCGAACGACGTTGTTACCTTGCTCGGTGAAACGTGGATCGCCACATCAGCCACCATCGCCACCGACGTGCCAGGTATCAGCGCCAAGTGGTCACTCGTCGCGGCGAAAGGCGATACCGGCGCGACTGGAGCAACTGGCCCTGTCGGCCCGACCGGCCCGCAGGGCGTCATTGGCCCCACCGGCCCACAAGGTTTTATCGGACTCACCGGCTCGACCGGCGCAAAGGGAGATACGGGCGATACTGGTGCTACGGGTGCCACCGGTTCTACGGGTGCCATCGGCCCCGTGGGGATGACCTGGCGCGGCACGTGGTCTGATAGCACTCCCTACATGATCAATGATGCGGTGGTGTTGAACGGTACCAGCTTTATCGCGACCGCCGCCAATACAAACAGTCAACCTCTAAACGCCAACTGGAATACGCTCGCTCAAGAGGGTGCTACTGGCGCAACTGGTTCGACCGGCGCTACGGGTGCGATTGGTGCGACCGGTCCCACAGGATCCCAAGGTCCCATCGGGCCACAAGGGGTGATTGGGCTTACCGGTTCTACAGGAGCAACTGGCGCGAAGGGCGATACGGGAGATACGGGCGCAATAGGCGCAACGGGCTCCATGGGTGCGATTGGTCCCATCGGGATGACCTGGCGAGGGTCCTGGTCCGTTTCTACGGCTTATCAGGCCAACGACGCCGTTGTCGATAACGGCTCAAGCTACATTGCCATCACGATCAATACCGCCCAAGAACCCCCGAACGCGACCTTCTGGACCCTGCTCGCGCAAGAAGGTGCGACGGGCGCGACGGGTTCTACTGGCCCGATCGGGCCGACCGGCCCGCAAGGAACCACCGGTCCGACGGGGTCTACTGGCGCGCAAGGTCCAACAGGCCCCACTGGGGCGACAGGCACCACCGGCTCGCAAGGCACGACCGGCCCCACGGGCGCAACCGGCGCCATCGGCGCCACCGGCCCGACCGGCCCAGTGGGGATGATCTTCAAAGCGGCGTGGTCGTCCGGCACCACGTATGTCGTTGACGACGTCGTAACCTACCAGGGGAGCACCTACCTCGCGCTCCTCGCCAACACGAACTTTGCGCCTGACTCGAACCCGGCCAAATGGAGCGTGCTCGCCCAAAAGGGCGCCACCGGCCCGACCGGGGTAACTGGCCCGACCGGCCCGCAAGGCGCGACGGGCACGACTGGCCCCACTGGAGCCATCGGCCAGACCGGCTCGCAAGGCCCCACTGGTCCGACGGGTTCCCAAGGCGCGACGGGGCTGACGGGCGCCACCGGCCCCGTCGGCATGACGTGGCGAGGGGCGTGGTCCAGCGGCACCACCTACGCCATCAACGACGCGGTGGTCAATAACGGGTCGAGCTATGTTGCGATCGCCGTCAGCACGAACCAGGCACCCCCGAACGTGACATACTGGGGTCTCCTGGCCCAGGCCGCGGTCGCCAAGGCGGCGTTTAGTAACTCACTGAATGGGGACACCGTCACGGCCGGCGTGGCTGGCACGTTTATGTCGTTCGGCAGCGGCGCCGTGTCGAATACCACCCAAAACCTGATGCAGATCCCGGTCCCCTTTGCCTGCACGGCTAAAAACTTTTACCTGATCACAATCGCCGCCGAGGGCAGCACGGCCATGGTTTATACCGTCCAAAAGGGAAGCGCCGACACTGCGATCACGTTCACCATAGCGCCCACGGTGGCGGCGGGGCTGTTTTTTGACACCACCCACACCGCCAGCTTCGCCGCTGGCGACCTCCTCAGTGTGAAGCTGTCCGCAGCGTCGTCGACCACCTCGCCCGGCATCGGCGGGTATAGTCTGGAGTGCGATCCGATGTAGAAGAGGAACACATGAGCGCCTTATCCCAAATCCTCAATGAGTCTCCCGGCGAGTAGACAGCAAAGAGAAACCCCATGAAGGGCCTGCGACGTGTCTCAATCCCGTTATTGCTAACCCTGGCTGTCCTGGTGGCTCGGGTCAGCTTATATGTCAATCTTGTGGCCGTTCTGGCGCTCGCCGTCATGGCCCCCGTTGGCCTGGAAGCGGATGTCTCTAAGACAACCGGAAAACCGAAAGGAGATTCCTATGTCCACACATCCTAGTTCACACGTGGACGCGCCCGAGATCTCCGGTGCCGCCCTCGTGATCGTCACGGTCATCCTGCTTCTGTCGCTTGTCGTGGGCGATCTGGTCAGGTCCGATCCGGCGCCATTTCCCCCTTCCGCTCCATCCTCGCATGGCCTCGCGCTTAGACCGCACTTGCCGTCCGCTCCCACGCGCCTCCGCGATCTCCCGTTGCTCCTCCTAGGTCTGCACATGCTCTCCAGTGCCACGCGAGGTCAGCCGTGAGTCGTCGATCCAAACCGTCACATCGAGCGCCCAGCGTCTCGCCCACGCCTCCCGCGCTATGGTCGCCGACGGTGCGGCAAGTGGTGACGCTGCTCCGCATTGCCGAGTGGGCGGTGCGTCGGCTGCTCAAAACCCGTCACGTAAAATGTGTAGTAGTGGTCGGCCGACTGCTGATGGACATGGATGACCTCCGAGCTGCCGTCTCAACGCAAAAGAGGAAAAGATCCAAATGAGAACACAATGTAGGCCGCGCGTAATCCGGGTCGCCTTTGTGATCCCGCTTCTGATCTGTGTGAACCTCCTCGCCTGCGCCGGGATCCCCCAGGACCCAGCCCCAGGCATCCAGGTCATCCGCGAAGATCAGGAGCTCGCGGCGTGGGGTCAGGCCGCGCATGAACAGACTCCATCTGATGGCGCGATACTCCACCAGGATGGCACCGCGCTCTATGTCATGGGCCGGGTCAACCAGTCGGCCGAGGTGCTGTTTGTCGTGGATAGTGGATCGACCATGACGGTGCTTCGCCCCTGGGCCGTCGCCCGCCTCAGTCCTGCGCCGCGAATCGTGGGGTCACGAGAGAGCGTGGGCATCGGCGGGTCTGTGACGGCGCCGGTGGTGCGCCTTGGCGAGGTGGAGGTGGGGGACGCGCAGGTGACACGGGTCGACGCGATGATGTTTGACATGCCTGGGTTTCCATGGGGTGTTGGGGGCATCCTCGGGTTGGATTTCCTCAGCCACTTTCGCGTGGTCCTGGACGTGAGCAATGGAACCCTGTTGCTCGCCAGGCATGGACAGGGGGACCGGGCCTGTTCTCCAGTTGTCGCCGTGTGCGGTGCTGCCAGCTTGCGCCAAGGTCTGCGGAGCGCCTGTGGGACAGTCGAGGAGAACGAAGAATGATGCTGCGCGGTCTTGCCGTGGTCTGTCGTGGCTGGCGGTGGTGCTGGGCCGTGGTCCAACGGCACCTCGACTATCGGCCGTCATGACCAGGCTCATTCTGGGGCACGTGGGATCGCGGCTGAAGGTGGATGGGAGACAAGAGACGGTGCCATGTCACGAAAACATTTGGTAAACGAGCTGCACAGGGTTCAAGGGTGCGCGCTACTCGAGGACGTGTTGCTCACGCTAGGATTGGGCATCAACGCCAAGGATGGGTACACGCGGGGGCACTCGAATCGTGTTGCGATCTACGCCGTGGTGTTGGCACGCGCAATTGACCTCTCAGAAGAGCAGGTCCAGTGGGTGCATCGTGCGGGTCAGCTTCACGACCTTGGAAAATTAGGGATGCCGGACTCCATCCTGCTGAAACCCGGGGAACTGACCCGAGTCGAGTGGGACCGGATTCGCGAACACCCGGCGATTGGTGAGCAGATTGTTCGCCCACTGCTGATGTTGTCTCGGGTGCTCCCAATGATCCGGCACCACCACGAGCAATGGAATGGCAAGGGCTACCCGGATGGGCGGAAGGGTGAGGGGATCTCGCTGGGTGCTAGGATCTTACAGATTGCGGACATCTTTGATGCCCTGACGCACGACCGGCCTTATCGACAGGCGATTGATCAAGCGACGGCGCTCCAGATCCTCTCGGACGGCGGCCGAAATGGGACCAGCGATCCAGACTTGGTCAAGCGGTTTGTGTTGTTAGTTGATAGCGGCCAGGTGGCTGCCATCATTCCAGAACAGTCAACACAGCGTGAGTAATATACCCATGAAAAGCTCCCGTGCGATCTCGCATAGCAGTACCTTCGGCGGTCCCCTGCACCGGGCCAGTTTGCGCCTGCAGGGGCGCATCGAGGAGATCGAGCGCCGGATTCAGGACGGCGATGCCCAGGCATGGAGCGACTATGCGGAGGCGGTCTCCGCCTTGGCCTCCGTCATGGGCGCCATGGATCAGCGAGAGCCGACGAAGTTGCTGACCACCAAAGAAATGGCGGAGCAGATGGGGATGAGCGAAAAGACGCTGCTGCGGCACCACCGGCGCGGGGTGCTGAAGCCAGCGGTGCGCATTGGGAGACTCATACGGTGGAAGCCAGGAGGGACTGGCTAGACAGGGGAGGGAGTGGGGTGCACTCGGCCTTGCCGTGATCACGATAGCTATGGTATAGAGGTGGAGGCTCGGTGCACACAGCAACGCAGCCGGCGCTACTAAGAATGGTGGCGTCACAACACAGGAGGGCGGCATGGGCATCTACTATCGGAAGTTCAACGGGCGTATGCGGTACCGCGTGCGAGTGACCTACCGCGGGGTGCAGCTGACCAAGCTCTGCGACACCCAACGGGAGGCCAAGTGTGTTGAGGCGGAGCTCCTGACGCAACTCAGAGCGACCCATGCGCAGCGGCAGGTCGATGGAGAGCGGCCGGTCACGCTCCGGGCGGCGCTGGAGGCGTATGTGGCTGACCTGGAAGATCGGGGCAAGGCCACGGACAGTGTGATCAGGGCCGTGACAACGGCGAAAGCGGTGGCCGCCTTGCTGCCGAATGTGATCGACCGGCCCGTCCATGAGTGTGGGGCGAAACAGATCTTTATGTTCCGCAAGGCGCGGTCGCAACGCTGTCGGCCCTCGGGGGTCAATCGGGACCTGCGCACGCTTCGGGCGGTGCTAAGGAAGGTCACACCAGGGTTTCGCTTTCCAAGGGACGCCTTCTATCTGGAAGATGAAACGCGGGTTCGTTGGCTGACGCCAGACAACGAGGCCGTGGTGTTTCCGTATTTGCGCGCGCCCTTTGACATCCTCGCTCGCCTGGCGTCCCTCACCATGATGCGCCTGACGGAAGTGGGACACCTTCGGCGGAGTCAAATTCACCTGGACCAGGACCAGGACAAGGGGGTGCTCGTGCTCCCGAAGGCCAAGGGGGGGCCGGATACGATTGTCCTGAGCCAGCTGGCCATCGAACTTTTGCGCCAGCAGTTGGCCTCACATACCAGCCCCTGGGTGTTCCCGAATCCTTGGGGCCGTCCTTATAGCCGGGTGCATATCTCGCGGGTATGGCGACGGGTGGCGGAGAAGTTCGCGCTCCAAGACTTCCACTTCCACGACCTTCGCCATCATGGGGCCACGGTGGCCCTCAACGCGGGCTTCAGCGCCTCAGTGGTCATGGCCCTTGGGCGGTGGAAGACGGAGCGGATGATGCGGCGGTATGCCGCGGTCACAGATAAGACGCTGAGAGCTGCAGCAGAAGCCGTGAGCGCCGGGATCGGAGGCAAGTCACGAGACGGCCGGCGTGGTGATGATGAGAATGATGAGTAGCAACCAGACCGAGACGTTCACAGAACAGAGTGGCGAGGGGCTCGGACACGGACGGAATCTCGTACAAACTGGGCATGATGAATGGGCACGGTGGTGTAAGTATCGAGAAGTGCATGGGCTGATATGGCCCTCTCAAGGCCGAAACACGGGTTCGAGTCCCGTTGGGGCCACCACGCGTGCAATCCTCTGAAGTGCGGCCCCATGCGTAGCTCTACCTTGTATGTGTCACATCCTCCTTCAAACTTATTCAGAGATCCTCACGCGGTCGGCACCATCTGTAAGAGTGCCTGTTGGCTCTATAATGGAGCCCATCCAGGGTGCAATTCCTAGCGCCACCCTGTTTATAACACTCCATTAGACGCGAGAATGGATCAATCGGATTCGCCTCCCTAACCCATCGAAACACATGTCGGAAGAGTGAGGTACTCATGCGAGTCATGACCCGACGTCGCTTCCTCGAGGGGGTCACCGTGTTTGCGCTTTCACCATCCATCGAGTGGGTTTGGGCTACGGAGTGCCGAAAGGACCAGCGGGTTGCCATCATACCAGCCGGTCCTTTCTGGATGGGAAGCGATGC